>JAFMDF010000307.1 GCA_017857395.1 Bacteroidota bacterium
ATTAAAAATAAAAACAGTCCTGAATGACCGCCTGTTACAGTTTTAATCGGCTCCTTTTATTTTTGACGGTTCACATAGCGTAGCATTTTTTATAATTAGCTTTACTATCCATTATTGCAACAATCAATTTTGACATAAGAACTATGAAAAAATTACTTTTTTTAAGCGGAATATTATACCACTTGGTAACTGTTCCATTATATAGTCAAAGAATTAATCTTGATTTCTATGTATATAATCAAGCAACGAAACAACCAATTAGCGATGTCCATACTTTTTTGGTTAATACAACTTATGGCGCTGTATCTGACACAAATGGTCGAATACAATTAAAGATTCCACAAGTCATTACAGAAGATTTATTGATTAGCCATATAAGCTATGATGTACAAAATTTGGGGTATCAACAATATAGACGAATCGGAAAAGCAGATACTATATGGTTAGCGCCAAATAATTTTGATGTGTCCGAAGTGGTGGTAACTGCCAAACGCAATAATAACTGGAAAAAAAACTATAAAAAATTTAAAAAAGTCTTCTTAGGCAAAGATAAAGTGGCAGACAAATGCCATATTCTCAATCCAGAAGTATTGCGCTTTTCGGAAGAAAATGGAACTTTAACTGCCACAGCTGTAGATTTACTGCAAATTCAAAATGATTTTTTAGGATATGAAATCAATTATTTATTAACTAGATTAACCCTGAAAGAAAATGGGTCTTCCGAATATTTAGGACAGGCTATTTTTAAAGATATTGCCACCGAATCCAATAAAGCGGACTTAGAAAAAAACAGAATAGCTACTTACCAGAATAGTCCAAAATTCTTTTTCTACCACTTGATACAAAACACCTTGGCCGCTAATAATTTAGAAATGGAATTGGTGACTTTAGAAGATAATATTTTTAAACCCTATAAAATGCCAACTAGAGCAGAAATTTTGCAAAAATCTGTGCAAGATGATACGTATTTGGTTCGTTTCCCTGAATTTTTAAAAGTCGTCAATAAAAATAATAAGGAGGTTCATCATGAAACGATAGGTGTCCGCGCAGGTGGTTTGGAAAGTCAAAAATTTAGTAGTTCCGCCGCAGAAACCCAATTAAGAATAGAATATGCGACTTCTCATTTATTTAAAATTGCTCCTGCTATCCTCCTCAATAAATTTGGTAATATTTTAAATACCAAAGATGTTAAAGAATACGGTTTTTGGGCCAACCAACGAGTTGCTTATCAATTGCCATTTGATTATTTTAATGATTATCAAATGGACCAAATAGCAACAAGTATTTCCACAGAAGAAAAAATAGAAACGGATAATTCAGCACCTAAAAAAACTAAACAAATCTCTGATAATCAGAAATTAAAGCTTTTTACTAGACTGATTTATGAAAAAAACACCTCCGTAAAAAGTCAATTATTAGCACAACTCAAAAAGGTTTGGGAACCAGCTTATGTACCTGTTTTAGTCGAATTTCTTCGATTGAGTCAAGATAACCATTTTCTTTGGGAAGTAGCAGATTTATTAAGCGAAAAGACTGGTCAAAAATTCGGAATAGACCATCTAAATTGGGTAGAATGGCTATGGGAAAACGACCCCATTTATGGACCTTATTATAGTGACCTCAAAGGCATTTATTACCAACTTATCGACCCTAAGTTTAGAGCATATTTTCATCAAAGACAACCAACAACTACCATAAGATTAGATGAAATTGTATGGGGTGGTGTTCGTCAAGACGGTATTCCACCGTTAAGAAATCCGAAACTATTGACCGCAAATAAAGCCACTTATTTAGGTAAAAATGATGTGGTCTTTGGGGTTTATCTAAATGGAGAAGCGAAAGCTTACCCCAAACGAATTTTAGCTTGGCATGAGTTTTTTACGGATACTTTTGGAGATAAAAAAGTAGCGGGCGTTTATTGTACCTTATGCGGAACAGTCATTGCCTACGATATGGTTTTCGAAGATACTTTTCACGATTTAGGTACGAGTGGTTTTTTATATCGGTCTAATAAATTGATGTACGATAAAGCAACGCAATCCCTTTGGAATACGATTGAAGGCGCACCAGTTATTGGGCCTTTGGCAGGAAAAGGCATTCAACTAAATACCTATCCTATAATTACGACTACTTGGGAAGAATGGAAAAAACGTCATCCAACAACAAAAGTATTAGCCATTCCTACCGACTATACACGGGATTATTCGGAAGGGGCTGCCTACGCTGATTATTTTGCTAGTGACCAATTAATGTTTCCTGTTCCTAAATTAGATGGCCGTTTGGCAAATAAAGCGGCCGTCTTAATTATTAGAGCGCCTGATTATCGCCAAGACCCACTGGCTATTTCAATTAATTATTTGCGTAAAAACAAATGGTATCTAGGAAAAATTAAGGAAACTAATTTTGTGGTGATTGCAGATAAAAGTGGCGCAAGGGCTTTTGATACCCAAACCGTAAAAATGGTGAGTTATAAGAAAGGGCAACTAAAAGATGCTAATGGAAATATGTGGACGATTAAGGATAATGAATTACTATCGGCTGATAATCGAGTATTGCCTCAATTAGCGTCTCATAATATTTTTTGGTTCGCTTGGTTTAATAGTTATCCTGAAACGAGGTTGGTTAAATAAAATATTCCAAATTTTGTATCATTTTAATAAAGAGGGGTAATCAATTCTAAGTGCTTCCAGAACTTGAAGTTCTGGAAGCACTATTCCTCTTAGCATTAAAATGATACCAAATTTTCAATTTCCAATTCCCAAAATATCTTTTTTGAAAATTGAAAATTGAAAATTTGAAATTAAAAATTATAAAACAACATTTTCTACCACCTCTAAACCATATCCAATCAACCCTACTTTACGGTCAGGGTTATTCGTAATTAATTTTATTTTTTTAATGCCTTGAGAACGAATAATTTGCGCACCCGTTCCGTAATCTCTCAAATATTGAGTCGGCTTTTTATTTGTATTAGCTTTCCTTGGGTCTTTTAAAATCTCTAATAACTCCAATACATCCGTTTCCTTTTCGTGATGACGCATTAAGACCAACAAACCATTCTCCTCTTCTCCAATTTTCGCTAAAGCCTTGGTCAAAGAAGATTCATTTTTATCGAGCAACACTTTAAAAATTTCTGTTAATTCATCCCCAGAATGTACCCTTACCAAAGTTGGGGTCTCTGCATCAAACGCTCCTTTCTTAATAGCTAGATGAATATCACCAGTTGTCTTTTGCTCAAAAGAGATGATTTCTAATTCCCCGTACTTGGAATCTATCTTTACACTAGATTTCTGCTCAACTAATGCTTCACTTCTCAATCGGTAAGCGACTAAATCATCAATCGTCACAATCTTTAAATCATGTTTTCTAGCGATTTGTACCAATTGTGGCAACCGAGCCATCGTTCCATCTTCATTCAAAATTTCTACCAGAACACCTGCTGGATAAAATCCTGCCAAGCGAGCAAAATCCACCGCAGCTTCGGTGTGTCCGACTCTCCTTAAAACACCACCTTGTTTAGCTCTTAATGGAAAAATATGCCCAGGTCGAGCAAAATCCCCTGCCTTAGTGTTTGGGTCTACCAAAGCTTTAATACCCGTAGAACGGTCATAAGCAGAAATTCCAGTGGAACAGCCTTGACCGATTAAATCAATGGAAACGGTAAAAGCCGTTTCGTGTAAGGCAGTATTACTAGAGACCATCATTTCTAAACCTAATTCATCGGCTCTTTTCTCCTCGATTGGCGTACAAATTAAACCCCTTCCGTATGTTGCCATAAAATTGACAATTTCGGAAGTAATGGTCTCTGCGGCACAAATAAAATCCCCCTCATTTTCTCTATCTTCATCATCTACTACGATAATTACCTTTCCTGCTTTAATATCAGCAATTGCCTCTTCAATAGTATTTAATTTAATGTCTACCCCGTTTTCTGATGCGGTCATAGCTAAGTTTTATGTGATTAATTTTGCAAAAATTCTGCATTTCTTACTTACAACAAAAAGAATTGCAAAATTGCTCATAAAAAATGGATTTATTCGGTTAATATTGTAAAAATTTATTTTTACCAACTATTAGGGTCACAAAAAATGAAAAGTTGTTTTTGTCCTACTACTTAAAGGAAAACTATGTTAAAAAAGTGGCTTAAAAAATTGCCGATTCCCATTACCAAGAACCATCGTTATGATATTCAGGCAAAAAAAGTCCTAAAAAAAGTATTGCAACCCAATTCTAATTGTATTGATGTTGGTTGTCATGAAGGGGAATTTTTGGATTTGTTTTTAAAATATGCGCCCAAGGGTACTCACTTTGCTTTTGAACCATTACCCGATTATTATGAAAATCTAGTTAAGAATTACGGTCAAAAATGTCAAATTCATCCACAGGCTTTAAGTGACACCAAAGGACACAGTACCTTTAATTATGTCATTTCCAATCCTGCCTATAGTGGTTTGCAAAAACGGAATTATGACAAACCGAACGAAAAAGATACGTCTATTACGGTTCAAACCGATTTATTAGACCGTCTTTTACCCGCAAAAACAACAATAGATTTCATCAAAATTGATGTAGAAGGTGGTGAGTATCAAGTCTTAAAAGGCGCTATTCAGACCCTCAAATCCAATCAGCCAATCATCATTTTTGAACATGGTTTAGGCGCAGCAGATGTATATGGGACGACGCCAGAAATGGTCTATGAATTATTAGTGGACACAGCAGGTTTACAAGTCGCTACGATGGGTGCTTGGTTAAAAGGGCAAAAAGGTTTTTCTAAGCAATTATTTTGTCAGCATTTTTATGATAATGTGGATTATTACTTTATGGCTTTTCCAACGGTATAACAAAAATTAAAGGGAGAACTACTTCTATTATGGAAACTCTTCTGTCTCTGTTCCAGCCCTGAAAGGGCGACATATCGTAGCATAGGGTGCAAACCCTATGGCATATAATATCCCATATACTAACGCAATGAAACCACCATATCCTCATCAATCTTAGGCGTAGCCCCACGCATAGTCGCCACCAAAGCGCCTGTTCTGGAAGCAAACTCTAAACAAACGATTAAAGGCTCTCCAAGAAAATATTGATACAAGAATCCCGCTAAAAAAGAATCCCCACTACCAATAGTATCCGCTACTTTTATCTGTCTAGCCCTAACTGATTTAATTTCATTGGCTGGTCCCACTAAAAAAGCGCCTTTACCGCCTTGCGTAATCATTAAAATATTGATGTTGAAATGTTCTTTTATTTTTAAGGCTAAATCAAAAGGGTCTTTATCGCCAAAATACCAACCACTAATTAAAGCCAATTCCTCCTCATTCATTTTCACGATATCTGCCTTTGCTAATAATTTTTCTAATAAATCTCTAGTATAAAAAGGCGTTCTTATATTAACATCAAATACTTTCACTGCTTCCGTCTCTGTACTTAATAAATTGAGCAGCGTATCCCTAGTTCTTTCTGTTCTAGCCGCTAAACTTCCGTAAACAATCGCTTTAGCTGCTTCAACTGCTTTGGTATTACTTAAACTTACATTGATATAATCCCAAGCAACAGGTTGTACAATTTCATAGGACGGACTGCCCAAAGCACCAAGAATGACTTTGACGGTACTGGTCGGATAAAAATTATCCGTTTGTACCAAATCGGTATCAATCCCTTTTTCTTTTAAAAATTTCATCAATTCCCAACCATTGGGGTCATGTCCAATTCGACTAATGAGACTGGTGGGGTAGCCAAAATTATTGAGGTGAAAAGCGACATTCATGGGCGCACCGCCCGCTACTTTTCCTGATGGTAATAAATCCCAAAGGACTTCTCCAAAGCAGATAATTTTTGGTAAGTTCATTTTCCTAACTTGAAAGATTCAAAAATTGAATTAACCAATAATTACATTTATAAATCATGTAATTACAGGGTGTTGTAGTCTCTCTATCAATTTTTAATAACCTCCTTAAACGTTTTTAAAACGTTCTTTGCAATCATTTTATTATCATAATGTTGCTCGATAAAAACCCTCGCTGCACGCATCATTTTAAGCGCTTTAGGTTTATCATTTATAATAATACGAATTTTTTCTATAAAAGCTTCTTTTGAGTCCGCAATTAATACAGATTTTTCTGTTTTTGCAGGAATTCCTTCTAATCCTAAGGTCGTCGTAATCACAATCCTTGCCATCGCCATCCCTTCTAAGATTTTCACTCGCATTCCACTCCCAGAAAATAACGGAACAATGGTCATCGGATATTTTTTTAAAAAAGCTTGCGCATTTGGTACTTCTCCATGCACGACTACTCCATTCCCTGCTTTTTGAAAAATCCACTCAGGGGTATTTCTACCAGCAATATGAATTTCTAAAGTAGGAAATAATCGCCGTAAATCCGCCCAAACTTCATTCAAAAACCAAGACAAACCTTCTTGATTCGGCACCCAATCTAAAGAACCAATAAAAGAAATAGCTGGTTGTTCGTAAGTTGGTTGAAAAGAGGGATAATCCCTTAATGCTAAACCAATTGGCGTCACCAAACTTTCTCCTTGATACCCTAGTTTACTAAAGTAATTTGAATCTTTTTGGGTCATTGCCAGCAATAAATCATAATTTTTGAGCTGGGCAATTTCGTAGCGTTTTAGTTTTTTGACTAAATGGGATAAGTACCATTTTTTTGGTAAAAAAGTCGTGTTTTCTGCGACTCTTTCCCAAATTTCAAATTCTACATTATGTGCCCGCATGACCACTTTTGCGGTAGACAATTCCCGTATCAACGGCAAATAAGGCGCAAAATAGACGCTTTCCATTTGAATAATATCAAATTTTTCTTGTTGTAAAAGCAGAGATAGTTTTTGATGAAAATCGGTCGTTGTAAAACGGGAAATATGATAAGATTTACTGGAAAAAAGATTCAACAAAGCACCAATTGGTTCTGGATGATTGTTTAAATAAACGGTGTGAATGGCTTGATAATGGTCAAAGGTAGCGGGTAAATCTGCTATTTTAAAAAAATGTTTGATGGTATTAAAAGAAAGTAGGGTTAGTTCTGCGCCCAATTCCTGGTAAGCTTTCGCCAAATAAGTCACCGCAATAGATTCTCCGTCTTTCAATGGGTAAGGGAATTTGCGACATAATTGGAGAATTTTCATACCTTATTAGAGTTTTTTCTATCTTTAAGCCTTCAAAATAAAATGGACTTTAAAAGAATCCTAGTTCAACTAATAAAATAATGGAAAGTGCTTCCAGAACTCCAAGTTCTGGAAGCACTAAGCCTCTTGGAATTAAGCCTATTATATTAGCGAACATTCTAAATCTAGCAAAAGTAAAATAATTCAGCACAATGACGAGTAACGAATTTAATTGGACAACGCCTGACAAGGTAAAAATTTATGCCAAAGAATGGAAAGTAGAATTTCCTAAGGCAGTTATTGCCCTAGTGCATGGTTTAGGAGAACATTGCAATCGCTATCAACATCTGGCGGAATATTTTGCCAAACACAATATCGCAACGGTCGGTTATGACCGCAGAGGACATGGGCAATCAGAAGGAAAAAGAGGGCATTCCCCAAATTATGAGACTTTATTACAAGAGGTTGACCAATTATTGGAAGTGACTAAAAATCGCTATCCTATTACCCCTGTGTTTATTTATGGGCATAGCATGGGCGGAAATATTTTATTAAAATACTTGATTGATAGGAAACCTCAAGTAAAAGGGGCTATTTCTAGTGGGGCATTTATTGAATTTCCTGATGCGCCACCCGCTTTATTGATTTTCATCGGTAAAATTATGCGGAAAATTTATCCTTCTTTTTCTCAAAATAATGGTTTGGATGCCAATGGGGTTTCTAGTGACCCAAAAGTGGTGGAAGCTTATTTGAAAGATCCATTGGTGCATGATAGAATTACGCCAGGAACAGCTATTGGGATGATAGAAACCGCTAAAGAATTAGAACAATATAGCGGAAGAATTGATGTCCCTACCCTACTAATGCATGGCGGTCAAGATAAATTAACAGGTTGCAATGGCAGTAAACAATTTGCAGCTAGAGTTTCTGGAGATGTGACTTATAAAGAATGGGACAATGCTTACCACGAAATTCATAATGAACCTAATCAACAAGCAGTTTTTGATTATACGATTGCTTGGATTCGGAAGAATTTATAAGAAAAATTTCCACCTATTGATACCACACATTTTTAGTAGTAAGGTAGGAAATCATAAATCAAATAGTTCATAAATTCAATCTAAAAACGGCTTATTTCATCTTACAAATAGGGACAGATTTATGATTTATGATGTAAGATATATGATTTATGATTGGCTTCATCAAAAAAATGTGTACAATCCTAAATCAACATGTGCGGTAGAGCCACTCTAGCAAAAAAACCAAAAGCAATAGAAAAAAGGTATAAAGCTACTTTTGAAGCAACCGAATTAGTGGAGAAAAATCTTTTACCAAATTATAATATTGCGCCTACGCATTGGCATCCTGTATTGACCAATGAAATAGATAATCCATTGCGATTCTTTAAATGGGGCCTCATTCCATCTTGGGCAAAAGATGCAAAAATTGCTAGTAACTTAATCAATGCTAGAATAGAAACGATTTTAGATAAACCAGCATTTAAATGTGTTCATCAACAAAGGTGTTTAGTGCCTTATGATGGCTTCTATGAATGGAAGAAAATTGGCAAAGACCGCATTCCTTATCGTATTATTTTACCCGACACACCGATTTTTAGTGTAGCTGGTATCTGGGAAATTTGGACGAATCCTATAGGAACAACGATTCCCACTTTTGCCGTCTTAACCCAAGCCCCAAACGAACTGATGCAGCCTATCCATGACCGTATGCCCGCTATTTTATCTCCCTCACAAGAAACAATTTGGCTAGATAATGCTTTATCTATTCAGGACATTCTATCTATTATTAAACCTTATCCAAGTGAATTGATGAAAGCTTATCGAGTTTCTAGTCAAGTCAATACCGTAAAAATCAATAAACCTCAATTACTGGAGGAAGTGCCCGATTTTCAGCAAGGGTCTTTGTTTTAAAACTGAAAATTATAAATTGAAAATTGAAAATTATTTTAACCTTGCTCTTTTAAAAAAAATAGGCATCCTCGCTGTCCCCGTCATGTTGTCCAATATGCTACAAGCATCTATTGCCGTGATTGACACGATTATGATTGGCCGATTAGGGCCGATTCCCATCGCAGCAGTAGGCATGGGCAATACGCTTAGATTATTTTTATTAATCATGATTTTGTCGGTGGCAGGTGGTGCAATTAGTTTAATGGCACAAGCAAAGGGAAGTCGAGACCCAAAAAAAATGAGTTTAGTTGTTCGACAGGCTATTGTTTCAGGAATCATGTTGTCTTTTATATTAGGAGTAGCGGGCTATTTCTTAGCTAATCCCATACTAGGATTAATGAACCAAGGCGGAGAAGTAGAAGCCGTGGATTTAGGAACAGCTTATTTACAAGTATTATTTTTAGGCACGCCATTTTTGCTATTAAATGTAATCACTAATAAATTAATGCAAGGGGCTGGAGATACGGTCACCCCACTTTTGATTACTATTACAATCTTAATCTTAAATATCTGTTTTAACTATCTATTTATCTTTGGTTGGGGTTTTATTCCTGCTTATGGAGTCGTGGGTGCAGCTATTGGAACAATTCTATCCAGAGCTATTTTATTAGTTTTCACCTTATGGTTGTTTCATTCTGGAAAAAATGTGGTACAAATATTGGCTGGTTCTTGGCGTCCAAATTGGCCTATGATAAAAGACATATTGTCTATTGGTGTCCCTTCTGGTATTCAAGGTGTTTTTAGACATGCTTCTAACCTCATCATCATTGGGATTGTTACCGCTACTTCTTTAGGCACTTATGGTGCAGCCGTTTTAGCCATTGGCATGCAAATGGAACAAATAATTGCACAACCCATTGTCGGCTTGAATGTAGCAGCTACTAGTCTAATTGGTCAAGATTTAGGCAAATGGCAAACCAAGGACGCTTACCAAAAAGGAAATATGATGATGGCGCTTGGCGTTATTATCATGATTCTATTAGTCCTTCCTGTCTATTTTTATGCAGCTGAAATCATTACCCTTTTTGACCCTTCTGGTCATCCAAGCATTATGGAAGGTGGACTTTCCTATTTTAAATATACGCTTTTTGCCTTGGCTTTTTCTGCGGTAGCCATCATTCATACAGGAACTTTACGGGGTGCAGGAGACACTAAACCTGCGATGTATAGCGCCATAATTAATCGAAATTTTGTCCAATTAGGCGTGTCTTATTTTTTAGCTTTTCCGATGGGTATGGGCTATGAAGGAGCTTGGATCGGTATTATTGCAGGTAGAATGCTAGATTCTATAGTTATGCTTTACATTTGGACTAAGAAAAAATGGTTGAAGGTCGCTTTGGAAAAAACCGATTTATTTAGACTCCACTTACAATATTTAGACCAAAAATATTTGGATCGTTATTTAAAAGAAGTCCGAACCCCTTTAATGTCTATTAGTGGGACGGTCGAAAAAGTGACGAATAATCAAGTGGTCTATTTACAATCAGATACTCGGAATGTTATACAATTCGATAAAGGCAATTATCAACTATTAATTTAAGGCTTTCGCTATTGAACTCTTTTTTTTGATTTTGTTAATCCAAACTATATTATATCCTCTAAAATCTCAACCCTTCTGGATGGGTTGAATAAATAAAGTGTTAGGTGTTAGCTAAACTTGGTATATATTTGAACTAAATTAAACTTAATTATTTTTCACATGTGACTGTAAATCAGTAAGATA
>JAFMDF010000308.1 GCA_017857395.1 Bacteroidota bacterium
TGTTGTAACTACAAAAATAGAAAGTCTTTTTTTATTCGTTTTGAACACGCTAGGTTAGGGGTGGAATTTAGGGATTTTTCAGTCCCAAACATATCTTTTGTCAAATTCTACGTCATACTTTTTCAAAAGTAATAGATATTCTTTTTTAAACGTCCGATTTTTATGATGTTCTTCTTGGTTTTGGATATAGCTTTTAACTACGTCTGTTTCAGCAGGATTCACGGAAAACCCACCATAACCTCTTTGCCAATAGAAATTAGCATATTGCGCTCCTTTGGTTTTCATCCATTTAGAAGAATTTGCTTTTATCTTACCAACCAACTCTGCTAAAGAATTGTTTTTTGAGAGTAGGCATAAGATATGCACATGGTCCTCTATTCCCCCGATTATGACTACTGGACATCCTAATTTTTGACAAACGCTACCCAAATAAGCATGCAATTCTGATTTGATGGATTTGTTAATAAGTGGTTGCCGATTTTTGGTACTAAATACGATGTGCATATAGTTTTTTACTAATGATTGTGGCATAGTATGTTTTTTTGTGAAAAGATTAAAATATAGTCTGTATAGAAAAAGTAATAGCCTCAAAGCTCCAACGGAGCGACATATCATAACCTAGGGCGTAAGCCCTATGGTAAGCGACATATCATAACCTAGGATACAAGTCTTAGAAAAAATACAAAATGTGTAATGTGATAATAAGAAGTATCACAAACTTAACAAAATATTTACAAAATCACAAATAAAACACAAAATATTTATTTATACAATATTCCCTTTTTTTATGTTTTTATGTTAATTTTTTAAATCCATGACAACAAATTCCAAAAAAATACTGTTCTTTGTGTGGTACTATTGAAACAAAAATATTACCACTAGTATTTTATGGCTAATTTTTTGATAAAATAGAGGGGAAATAAGCACAAGAAAATGATAACTCAAGCAGAAAGAATAATACACACTGCCACCAAATTATTCCTGAAAAATGGCGTAAAATCGGTGACGATAGACCGAATAGTTAAGGAGTTACACACCTCAAAACGAACGGTTTATAAACATTTTCCAGATAAGACGGCTTTACTGAAAGCTTGTTTAGCAGTCTATCATGAAAAGGTAAAAGGAGAGAATGAAGCGATTATAGCAGAATCAGAAAATGCTATTGCCGCAATGGGGAAATTACTACAACAAATTATTAGAAGAGCGAACGTTGTAAATCCGAATTTCTTCAACGATATTTTGCATTATTATCCTGGATTACTAAATGAATCTTATAGAAATACAGGAAATTTTGCCCACAAAATATTTGAAGATTTGGCGAATTGGGGCATTGAAGAAGGAATTTTTGATAAAGAGGTGGATGTAGAAGTGACCGTAAAAACGGTGTTAACCATGCTCAAGTTACTAAAAGATACCAGCCAATTTCCAATTGAACAATTTAGCAAAGAACGCCTGACCTTCGGTATTTTGATTCCTTATATGAAAGGACTTTGTACCGAAAAAGGCTTGGAAATATTAGAAATGCAAGAAGAACTGTTTCGAGTAACACTTTAATCAATTTTCAATTTTCAATTCGCAATTTTCAATTTTCAAAACCCGCTTTTAATTAGTGGTTTGAAAATTTTAAATTTTAAATTTTAAATTGAAAATTATTAAGACAATAATATATGAATCTTAATAATTCGCTTAGAAAAACCCCCGTTGCCGTGATTGGAATATCTGCGCTTTTTGCAGATGCCAAAAACGTGGAAGAATTTTGGACAAATATCATTCAAGCAAAGGATAGTATCACCGATGTACCTGCTAGCCGTTGGAGTATCGAAGATTATTACGATCCTGATATGAGAGCCCCTGATAAAACATATTGTAAAAGAGGTGGTTTTTTACCAGATATTGATTTCAATCCAATGGAATTTGGCTTACCACCAAATATTTTGGAGGTAACGGATGCTTCTCAATTATTAGGTCTAGTAGCGGCAAGAGATGCTTTGGAAGATGCAGGATATGGACAGAAGAATCCAAAATTCACTAGAGAATTAAAAGATAAGACAGGCGTGTTATTAGGCGTTGGTGGTGGTCAGAAATTGATTACCCCATTGATTGCTCGATTACAATATCCCATTTGGGAGAAAGCTTTAAGAGCGAGTGGGATAGCAGAAAATGATATTCCTAGAATTGTGGATAAGATGAAGAAAGCCTACGTTGGATGGAATGAGAATTCATTTCCAGGCTTATTAGGTAATGTTATTTCTGGTAGAATTACGAATCGGTTTGACCTTGGAGGAATTAACTCTGTAGTAGATGCGGCTTGTGCTGCTTCTTTGAGTGCGATTAAAATGGCATTGAGTGAATTGGTCGAAGGGCGTGCAGATATGATGTTAACAGGTGGCGTCGATACAGATAATTCACCTTTTATGTATATGTCCTTTTCTAAGACCCCTGCTTTTTCTAAATCTGGTAATATTAGCCCGTTTAGTGATAAAGCGGACGGGATGTTGATTGGCGAAGGATTGGGGATGATTGTATTGAAAAGATTAGAAGATGCAGAAAGAGATGGCGACCAAATATATGCAGTCATTAAAGGCATCGGAACTTCAAGTGATGGACGATTTAAATCAGTCTATGCACCTCGTTCTTCTGGTCAAGCAATGGCAATCGAAAGAGCGTACGAAGAAGCAGGTTACGATCCGAAAACTGTTGGTTTATTAGAAGCACATGGAACAGGAACAGGTGCGGGTGATCCGACTGAATTTAATTCCATGCAAATGGTTTTTGGGAAGAACAATCCTGTTAAACAACATATCGCATTAGGTTCTGTCAAATCACAAATTGGGCATACCAAAGCAGCGGCAGGGGCAGCAGGAATTATTAAAACAATTCTAGCTTTACACCATAAAGTATTGCCACCAACCATTAATGTTGAACAACCAAATTCCAAGTTTGATATTGAAAATTCAGCGATTTATATCAATACTGCTGCTAGACCTTGGATGCGTGGTCAAACACCTCGTCGAGCAAGTGTATCTGCTTTCGGATTTGGTGGAATTAATGTCCATATTGCGCTAGAAGAATACAGCAAATCGCAACAGTCAACTTATCGAATTCACCAACCTTATCATAGTATTTTACTGAATGCAAATACGCCTGCTGAATTATTGACGATTTGTCAAAACGGTTTGCAGAGTATTGAAACAGCAGGAGAAAAGGCATTTAAAGCTTTAGTGGATAGTAGTAATAAAGGAGCAATTGGGGCCAACCAAGCTAGACTAGGTTTTGTGACAACGGATGCAGAAGAATGTAAAGTATTTTTAACAATTGCTAGTCAAAACTTACAAAAAGGAGCGGCTAGTTGGGAACATCCAAAAGGCATCTATTTTCGGGCAAGTGGTGTAGCAGCGAATACAAAAGTAGCGGCATTATTTTCTGGACAAGGTTCGCAATATGTGGGCATGGGGAAAGAAATCACCAATGCATTTCCACCTATGTTGAATGCTTTTACTCAGATAGATGCTGCCTTTGAGAAGGAAGGGAAAGAGCGATTAACTAAAAGTATCTTCCCAATTCCTGTATTTAATAAGGTCGCTGAAAAGGCACAACAACTTGAATTAACAAAAACCCAAAATGCGCAACCTGCCATCGGCACGTTGAGCATGGGATTATATAAAATATTGCAGCAATCTGGCTTTAAGTCGGACTTTACCGCAGGACATAGTTTTGGAGAGTTGACCGCATTGTGGGCGGCGGATGTGTATGACGATGCGACTTTTTTGGCTTTGGCTAAAGCAAGAGGCGCAGCGATGGCAGCCACCAATCCAAATGTAGATACAGGAACTATGTTAGCGGTAAAAGCGCCATTAGCACAAGTGGAACAAGCAATTACCAGTTTGCAAGGTGTTACGATTGCGAATGTGAATTCTACCAATCAAATCATCTTAGGTGGAAGTAATGCAGCAATTGCAAATGCAACTACTGCTTTGAAAAATAATGGATTTTCAGTAGTTCCATTACCTGTTTCCGCAGCTTTTCATACCGAATTTGTTGGTCATGCACAAAAGCCATTTGCTACTTTTGTAGCGAATCAAAAATTTAATAGCCCACAAATTCCAGTTTATTCCAATACGACTAGTACTGCTTATCCAAATGATACGGCAGCCATTCAAAATATTTTACAAGGACATATTTTAAAACCTGTTTTATTTAAAAATCAGATTGAAAATATGTACCAAGCAGGTGCGCGGATTTTTGTAGAATTTGGTCCTAAAGGTGTATTAACTAATTTGGTAAAAGACATTTTAAAAGGACAAGATTTTCAAGCAGTTGCTTTAAATGCGAATGCTCGAAAAGATAGTGATTTACAATTGCGACAAGCGGCGATTCAATTAAGAGTGATTGGTGTGGCATTGAATGAAATTGACATTTATAAAAAGCCTGCTAAAGCGGACGCAAAAATGACCAAGCTAAATGTCAAATTAGGCGGTCATAATTACGTAAGTGCGCCCACGAAAAAAGCATACACGGATGTAATGAATGATGGATTTAGAATCCAAGGTGGTGGTACAACCATCGTTGAAAAACCAGTCTTTAAAGAAGTAGAGCGAATAGTAGAGGTAGAGAAATTTATAGAAGTACCTGTTGAAAAAATTATAGAAAAAGTTATCTATCAAAATAATAACGAAGAAGACATGAATAAAGAGACTTTGCAATTGCTCCAAAATACGGTTGAGCATTTCAAAACGCAGCAAACCAAATCTTTAGAATTGTTTGAACGCTTTTTAAGCGAACAAAACCAACAATCTCAGCAATTAATTAGTATGCTTTCGCAGCAATTAGGCCCTGTACAAAATGTACTGAGAAATACGCCACCTTCTATCGGTCATACTAATGGAAATGGAAATGGAAATGGTAATACCAATGGTAACGGTCAAACAGCTATTGCGCAAAATATCACCCCTACTTTTCCGCCAATTGTAGAAGAAAAAGTAGCAAAGGTAATTCAGCAACAGCCAACAATAGAAGTCAGTATGCCTGCACCAGCAGTAACACAACCGACAACCGATAACCGACAACTGACAACTGGAATTGATAAATCAAAACTAGAAAATATCCTCTTAACGGTCATCTCTGAAAAGACAGGCTATCCAGCAGAAATGCTAGAATTAAGCATGGATATGGAAGCAGATTTAGGAATTGATTCCATCAAGCGAGTAGAAATATTTGGTGCAATGACCGAGGATTACCCAGAAGTAAATGGTATTAATCCAAACGATTTGACTGAGTTAAGAACTTTGGGACAAATTGTTGATTATTTAGCAGGGAAGACAAGTGATTCAGTAGGCAGTACTCAATCGGCAGCGGCAGTAGGCAGTAGCCAGTCGGCAGTTAGCAGTACCAATCAGACAGCAGCAGTATCCGAACCCGCAACTCGCAACCCGCAACCCGCAACTGGAGTTGATAAATCAAAACTAGAGGGCATCTTGCTAACCGTCATCTCCGAAAAGACAGGCTATCCAGCAGAAATGCTAGAATTGAGCATGGATATGGAAGCGGATTTAGGAATTGATTCTATCAAGCGAGTAGAAATATTCGGTGCTATGACTGAGGATTACCCAGAAGTAAATGGTATTAATCCAAACGATTTAACGGAGTTAAGAACTTTAGGACAAATCGTTGATTATTTAGCAGGAAAGACGAGTGATTCAGTTGGCAGTAGCCAGTCGGCAACAGCAGTCGGCAGTACACAGTTGGCAGTTAGCAGTACCAATCAGTCAGCAGCAGTATCCGAACCCGCAACTGGTAACTCGCAACCCGAAACTGGAGTTGATGAATCAAAACTGGAAGGCATCCTACTAACCGTCATCTCCGAAAAGACAGGCTATCCAGCAGAAATGCTAGAATTGAGCATGGATATGGAAGCAGATTTGGGGATTGATTCTATCAAGCGAGTAGAGATATTCGGTGCGATGACGGAGGATTATCCAGAAGTAAATGGTATTAATCCAAACGATTTAACGGAGCTAAGAACTTTAGGACAAATTGTTGATTATTTAGCAGGGAAGACAAGTGATTCAGTTGGCAGTCAGCAGTTGGCAGTTAGCAGTCAACAGTCCGCAGTTAGTACATCAGTTACAGCAGCAGTAACACCGCAACAAGACAACACCGTAACATCGCAACCTGTAACTGGCGTAGATAAATCAAAACTAGAAGGCATCCTCTTAACCGTTATCTCCGAAAAGACAGGCTATCCAGCAGAAATGTTAGAACTAAGCATGGATATGGAAGCGGATTTAGGAATTGATTCCATCAAGCGAGTAGAGATATTCGGTGCAATGACGGAGGATTACCCAGAAGTAAATGGCATCAACCCGAATGATTTGACGGAGTTAAGAACTTTAGGACAAATTGTTGATTATTTAGCAGGGAAGACAAGTGATTCAGTTGGCAGTCAGCAGTCAGCAGTTAGTAGTACTAATCAGTCAGCAGCAGTATCTCAACCCGCAACTGGCAACTCGCAACTCGCAACTGGTACCGACAAGAAAAAGATGGAAACTATCCTCTTAACCGTCATCTCCGAAAAGACAGGTTATCCAGCAGAAATGCTAGAATTAAGCATGGATATGGAAGCGGATTTGGGAATTGATTCTATCAAGCGAGTAGAAATATTCGGTGCGATGACGGAGGATTATCCAGAAGTAAATGGCATCAATCCAAACGATTTAACGGAGTTAAGAACTTTAGGGCAAATTGTAGATTATATTTCCCAAACAGGGAAAAAAAAAATCCTAGCGGAAGCATAGAAGATACAAAAGAAACCTTGTTAGTAGATAACGTTGAGTTATCTACTAACTTAAAGGAAACGATAAAAGTAGCAGCACCTATTAAGATAGCGACTACTAAAACGACCACTTTCCATGGTGTTGACAGGCACCAAGTTGGTTTACAATACTTACCTCAACCAGACCAACTCACTTTTACTTTACCAAGTACTCATATCGCTTTAATTACCAATGATGGCACGGCATTTACTACGGAGACTCAACGAACTTTAGAGCAACAGGGTAATAAAGTAGTCGTGTTAAATTTGCATCAAGTCATTAAAAATCCAATCCCAAATAATGCAGTTTCTTTAACGGCAAATACGGATGAAGCGATTGCGACTGCATTGCAGACGATTGAACAGCAATACGGAAAAGTTGGCACCTTCATTCATCTCCACCCACATCTGGAATTCCAAAATGGCAACTTCGCTCAACATTTTCAAACAGAAAAGGCCATCGTAAAAACCGTATTTTTATTAGCGAAGCATTTACAACAACCATTAAACGAATTGGGCAAAACGCAAAGAGCTAACTTTTTGACGATTAGCCAAATGGATGGACAATTAGGACAAGGGAAACGAGGGAATATTTCTGTTCTAGGTGGTGGATTAAGAGGGTTGGTGAAATCGCTGAATTTAGAATGGTCAAGTGTGTTTTGTCGAGCTGTTGATTTAGCACCTGAATTACCAACGGAGCAGAAATCCAGCCAAGTTATTGCTGAATTGCATGATGCAGATGTGTCAATTATGGAAACGGCTTTTTCTAAAGAAGGTCGAAAAACGATTATTGCCACGAAAGTTGAAGTTTTAGAAAATCAGGAAATCAAAACGACGGTAACGAAAGATGCTGTTTTTCTAGTAAGTGGTGGTGCAAAAGGGGTAACGGCAACTTGTGTGAAAGAGATTGCCAAGACTTTTGGTTGTAAATTCATCCTTTTAGGTCGGTCTTCCAATGGTTTTGAAATTCCAGCTTTCGCTAAAAAGGAGAATAATGAAGGAACGTTGAAGCGGTTGATAATGATGGATTTGAAGGAAAAGGGCGAAGCGCTAAGTTTACCAAAAGTAAAATCTATTTATAGTCAAATTATTTCTAAAAAGGAAATTCAAGGCACATTGGATGAGTTAGCAAGTTTTGGTTCAGAAGCCGTTTATTTAAAAGGAGATGTAACGAATGCAGCTAGTTTTAAAGGGGAGTTGGCAAAGATTACTGCTAAATTGGGAACGATTACAGGCGTGATTCATGGCGCAGGAAGATTGGCAGATAAATACATTCAAGATAAAACGGAACAAGATTTTGATAATGTTTTATCAGTTAAATTAGACGGTTTACTAAGTTTATTACAGAGTGTAAATATTCATAAATTAGACCATTTAATCTTATTTTCTTCCGTAGCAGGTTTTTATGGAAATGTCGGGCAAACAGATTATGCGATTGCGAATGAAATCTTAAGTTCTGCAGCTCATTTATTTAAAACGAATCATCCAAATACCCATGTTTCTGCCATCAATTGGGGCGCATGGGATGGTGGAATGGTAAGTGAAGCTTTGAAAAAGCAATTTGAAGCAGCAGGGGTGAGTTTGGTGAATAGTGAAGGTGGTGCAGCGATGTGTGTGAATGAATTAAGTGGCGCTTATTTTAATGAACCACAAGTAGTCATTGGCGGTACTTTACCAGCAGCGATTAGTCATATTAGCGATGATTTACGCACCCATAAAATACAACGGACTTTTACTTTAAAGGATAATCCATTTTTATACCACCACGTCATTCAAGGAAATGCTGTATTGCCAGTAGTAAATGCAGGTGGTTGGATGGCACAAAGTTGTGAAAAATTATTCCCTGACTTCCAAGTATTCACGGTGGAAAACATGCATTTATTCAAGGGAATTGTTTTTGATGATAAAAAAGATAAACCTAGAACTTATACATTAGAATTAAAAGAACTAGAAAAATCAGCTAATAAAATTGTTTTTGAAGCAACGGTGTCTAGTCAACCAAAAGGAAAAAAATTGCCAACCTTCCATTATAAATCCAAAGTGATTTTGGCGAACAAAAAAGCCATTCCAACTGCACCAATATTCCAAGCCAAACTAAGCGGCAATTTTGAACCCGTCAAAGGAGATTATTTATATAAAGACGGTTCGCTTTTCCACGGTCGTTATTTCCAAGGCATCGAACAGATTTTAGATTGGAATGAACAGCAAATTGTTTTGTCTTGCAAAGCACCACAAGTGTTAGCGGATGCACAGGGACAGTTTCCTGTACGTTCGGTCAATACTTTCTTTTCGGATATTCAATATCAAGGCATGGTAATTTGGGTACAGAAATATCATAATGGGGCGAAGAGTTTGCCATTGGCAACTGTTTCTGCGACTATTTATGAACCTGTTCCTTTTGAAAAGGAATTGTTTGTTCATGTAGAAATAGTAGAGAATTCAGCGTTTAAATTAGTGGCGAATTGTACGACTTATGATGCGGAAGGAAAAGTTTATTTGGTGACGGAAGGGGCAGCGGTGACGGTTAGTAAGGATTTGGAGTGGTAAAAATATGATTTTATGAAAAAACAATTAAGTGTTAAGGGCATTTGTGATGAAATTAGGAGCATCTACTTTAAAACGGAAAGACATCAAGATGATATTATCAAAATTATGAGATTGGTTTTTCAGTTAAATGATGCTTACAAGAATGAAAAATTATCTGAGGGAAACTTACAATATTTATTAGATACCGAATTACTTATAGCCAATTCAAAAGGAAGCATAAAACACCTAACAGAAAAGGAATTGTTACGGTACATAGCTTATTTCCCACATCGTCTATATGAAGGAAATAATATTAAATTTTTGCCTCCTATAGAAAAGGCACAAAAGAAGGAAAAAGTAGTTTTTCAGTTTATAGAATTTGCAAAAAAATTACTAGTAATCAAAATCCCTAGAGAATCTTTTTCTGGAACAAGAAAAGGTTATGCGATTGATTTATTAGGAAACTTGGCGGAGTATTTCGAATTCCCTGAATTTATGGAACTTGCTAAAAAATCCTTAAAACAAAAAAGTAAAAATCAATTTTTTGATACTATTCAAGCACTTGAAATGTATTATAAAAAAAGGGAAATCGATGTAGATGAAGAAATTATAGACTTAGTAGATAAACGATTTGCTAAAGCTAAAACAAGGTCGGAAGCGGTAGGATGTCTGTCTTTTCAAGTTAATACTGGAGTGATTAGTGAATTTGGAGCTTTAAGTAGAATTGATGAATGGAAAGAAAAAAATGAAATTTGGTAATATGAAGCAAGATTTATTGACCTATTATGAAAAAAGAGCTAAAGAATACGAATTAATCTATCAAAAGCCAGAACGTCAAAGTGATTTAACCCAATTGCATGATTATTTGAAAACTGCCTTTGAGAATAAAAAAGTACTTGAAATTGCTTGTGGAACGGGTTATTGGACAAAAACGATTGCGGAAACTTGTTCGTTTATTTTGGCGACGGATATAAATGCATCAGTCTTAGCTATTGCAAAAACTAAAAATTATGACTCTGGATTAGTTGAATTTGAGGAATTAGATTTTTGGCTATTAGAAAATGAAAATAATACTTATGACAGCGTTTTCGGCGGTTTTATTTGGTCACATATTTTGAAAAAGAATTTACCTCGCTTTTTGACTATTTTACAAAATCAGCTTATCGCAAATGGCGAATTGATTTTTATTGATAATAAATATGTGGAGGGGAGTAATACGCCGATTGCTAGAACAGATGCTGATGGGAATACTTATCAAATTAGAAAATTGGAGAATGGAACTGAATATGAGGTGCTGAAGAATTTTCCTACGATGGATGAAGTAAAGGATTTGATTCGAGATATGAATTTGGAAATGAAATGGATGGAATTGGACTATTATTGGATTTTGAAATTGATAGAGTCTCGCTAGTGGTTTACGCATGAAGTTCTAAATAGTATTTATTGTAACTTTGCGGTT
>JAFMDF010000309.1 GCA_017857395.1 Bacteroidota bacterium
AAAGAAATTGAAGAATATTAACTGCCGCTAACTTCTTGCGCAAACCACTAGTGATAGACAGACCTACCTCATTAATGAAACATTAGCCAAACAACTTGGCTGGGAAAATGCCATTGGAAAAAACATTAGCAGAAATGGTGACCATAAGGTAATAGGAGTGGTTAAGGATTTTCATTTTGCTTCCCTACATCAACCTATTGAACCGCTTATTATCACTTGTTCCCCATGGCAAAATCATTTCGATTTTCTTACTATAAGATTGGCATCAGGTAGGTTAGATGAAGGGATAGAAGCAACCCAACAGGTATGGGAGAATGTTTTTCCTGATACACCAATGGATTATTGGTTTCTAGACGATACCCTTGACCAAATTTATCGGTCAGAAAAACGGTTGATGGAAGCCTTTTTCTGGTGTTCAGGCCTATCCATTTTCATTGCGCTGATGGGCATTTTGGGATTAGTCGCTTTTTCAGTCGAGCAGCGCAAAAAAGAAATAGGTATACGAAAAGTATTAGGCGCTACAATAGCAGGTATTATAGGAATGCTATCAAAAGATTTTTTAAAATTTATCTTAATTGCGCTGATTGTGGCTTTCCCTCTTGCTTATTATTTCATGGAAAAGTGGTTATCAGATTTTGCCTACCGAATTGATATTCCCTGGGCAGTATTTTTAATAACAGGTATTGCAGTAATAAGTATTGGTTTTTTAACAGTATTTACGCAGAGTTTAAAAGCAGCTTTAGCTAATCCGATTGAAAGTTTGCGGAGCGAATAAGGGCTTAAGTCAACTTTGCGTAGCACTATGCAATAGTAAAATTGTCACACAGAGTTGTTCAAAGAAAACGCAGAGTTACACGGAGATTTATTAAAGAAGACCTCTACTATTTAAAATAATTGAAAAAAATGTCCTTCACTTTAGGGAAAAATAAATGCTACCTTTAATGTATACCTTATAAAATAGAGTCAACTATGTTTAAAAATTACATCTTAATCACCCTCCGCCAACTCTTCCGAGAACGATTTTTTACCGCCATCAATATCGGAGGTCTAGTCTTAGGCATGACTACCGCTATTTTATTATTACAATATGTTGGTTATGAATGGAACCATAATCAGCACCCTGAAAATGTATCAAATAAATTTCGTTTATTATCTAAAAGTAAGGCAGCTGACCGAGTCTTTGACCAATTACCGCCTGCATTAATCCCACTACTTAAAGAAAACTTTCCCGTTATCGAAAAAGTAGGGATGATGGCACCGAGAATAGGCGGTGGAGTGGTCGCTTATCAAGAAGAAGGTTCGGTTGCCACAGCAAAAACGTTTCGGGAAGATTTTACGGTCTATGCCGATAATGATTTTTTTGAAGTCTATGGCAATGGTTTAATGAAAGGCACCCTTGCTTTAAATCAGCCCAATACGGTATTGATTTCGGAAAAATATGCCCAAAAATATTTTGGTTATTTAGACCCCATTGGCAAAGTATTGAAGCACTCTAATCAATTTGGCAATCATCCATTTACGGTAACGGGTATCTTCAAAGATTTGCCTGAACAAACAGATTATCCTTTCGATTTTCTGTTTTCAGTAGGGACCTTTAGAAATGCAGCGATTCTAGAAAGTAGTAGTTGGGTCGCTTTAGACCAATGGCATGCCGCTATTTATTTAACGATTTTAGAATTAGACAAAAATACTGATTCGGATGCTTTAGCTCAGCAGATTACCGATTTAATGACAGCTCAACAACCAGAATGGGATGTGCAATTTACCCTTCAGCCGCTTTCTGAAATGCATCTAGGCGCAAGTTTGGCAGATACCAATCCTACTTTTGGCGAAAGAAGTATTGTCCTTTCTTTATTGGCGATTGCTTTACTGATTTTATTTATTGCTTGGATTAATTATGTCAATTTAACGATAGCACAAGGCTGGAGTAAATTAAAAGAAATTGGGGTGCGAAAAACCATAGGGGCAACTCGCCTACAAGTAGCAGGACAATTCTTGTTTAAAGCTATTTTCATCAATTTACTAAGCATCGGTCTAGTCCTTCTATTTGTAGAAATTTTACAACCCTTTTTCAATGAATTAGTGGGTGTTTCCTTATATCAAGGGATTCTTTTGGAAAGTGGTTTTTGGAAAATCATTGTGGCTGTTTTACTCGTAGGCACTTTAATTTCTGGTACTTATGCAGGAAGTGTTTTGACCGCTTTCCAACCGCATCAAGTCTTAAAAGGCACGAACCAATTATCGGCTGGTAATAGATGGTTTAGACAAGGATTAATTGTCTTTCAATTTGCTATTTCTATTGCGCTAATCGTATCAGCGGTTGTCTTAAATCGACAGTTAGATTTTATGAAAGACCAAGATTTGGGCATGAATATCGAGCAATTATTGATTTTGAGAGGACCTTCTGTAAAATATGAAGATTCAAAAAATAAAGCACAGACTTTTGTCAATGAAATTGCCAATCAAGCTTGGGTACAGGAATATTGTTTGACGGGAAGTTTACCTGGCAATACTTTTACCCAAAATTTTAATGCCGCAGGTTTTTCAACTACTAAATCCGTACCTGATACCGATAAAAAATCATTTCCAGTTTCAATGATTGATGACCGATATATCTCGACTTATAAAATAGACTTGGCAGCAGGGAAAAATTTTTCAAGAACGATGGTGGAAAAAGGATGGAGCGCGGAAAAGATACTTTTGAATGAATCGGCTGCCAAATCTTTAGGGTTTGAAACACCTGCGGAAGCGATAGGCGAATTAGTAGATTGGGATGAAAAATATGAAATTGTTGGTGTTTTAAAGGATTATCATCACAGAGGTTTACAACAGGAAATAGACCCCATGATTTTTCTGCCTTCTGTGAATACCAATCTATTTACCATTCGGACGACAGCGGATAATATGTCTACTAAACTGGCAGATTTAAAAGCCCTTTATACCAAAGTTTATCCGGCTGACCCTTTTGAATATTATTTTGCAGATGAAGATTTTGCCAGCCAATATGCGGAAGAAAAACAATTAAGTAATATGTCCTTCTTAGCTTCTTTTCTAGCTATTCTCATTTCCTGTTTAGGGTTGCTCGGTTTAGTCGCTTATGCGGTAGAAAGACGGACCAAAGAAATAGGTATTCGCAAAGTATTAGGTGCTGGAATCGCCAGTATTATTAGTTTAGTGGCTAAAGATTTTGTCAAACTGGTCGTAGTCGCATTATTAGTTGCCATTCCATTGTCTTGGATGATGATGGATAATTGGTTATCGAATTTTGCTTATCGTATAGAGATAGAATGGTGGATGTTTGTGATTGCTGGTTTAGCAGCGATGAGTATTGCTTTCTTGACAGTCAGTTTTCAAAGCATTAAGGCGGCGATGGTGAACCCTATTGAGAGTTTGAGAAGTGAGTGATTTTTGATAATAAAAGAAAATTCACCTGGTTTAGCAATGATAGATAAATAAAATAGGCAGTTTTTATCCGTGGAGGCTATCCGTGGGAAATTAAAATATACTTATCCCTGCGGATAGCCTCCATGGATGATTTTTATGCTATAGAAATATTTTGTTTTGTACACTTTATTTATCATCCGTTAGGAATGTTCTAGAAAAAACCCTTTTATTTCGCTGACCATAATTGAACATATCCTGTCCGAATCTGGACAACTTTCAATAATGAAACGAACAAAATATTTTTACAAATCACTAATAATCAATTAATTATAGCTTCGGCACAAACCTTGTTTCTTCTTTATCAAACCGTGATAAATAAAGAAGATTATGTTCCAAAACAACCTTAAAATCGCCCTGCGTAATTTGTTCAAAAACAAAACGCAATCTACTATCCTCATTAGCGGACTGACCATTGGTATGGCAGCCTGTATTCTACTCTTACAATACGTCAATTTTGAACTGAGCTATGATGATTTTCATAGCAAAAAAGAAAATATCTATCGAGTTGTTAACGAACGTTTTCAAGATGAAAAATCGGTGCAAAAAGGAACGATAACTTATCCTGCTATTGGTCCAACCATGCAAAAAGATTTTCCTGAAATTGAAAATACGACTCGGATTGGCTATAGCTCTGATGTTATGGTCATTAAAGGAGATAAAATAGAACCCGTCGAACCTGGACTTTGGGTAGATGAGCATTTTTTAGAAATTTTTGATTTTAAAATATTAGCTAGCCAGGATTTGACATTATTGGATGAAACCAATGAATTAATTCTGACTAAATCCTTAGCAGACCGCTATTTCCCAACAGCAAAGGGCAATTATGAAGCTATTATAGGCGAAGATTTAAAAATTGATCGTAATGAAGACCCTTTTAAAATAGTCGCTATTTGCGAAGATGTCCCTGACAATTCGACTTTAAACTTTGATTTATTATTGAGTTATGCTACACTCATTCGCTATGGTGGAGAAGGGTCGGATATGAGTTTTACAAATTCTGATTTTTATCATTATGTGGAATTACAACCCAATACCAATGTCGCTGCCTTAGAAGCTAAATTTACCGATTTTAGTCATCGCTATTTTGAGGAACAGGAGGCCTCTGGAAGGAAAGAAGTTTTTACCTTGCAAGCATTAGCAGATGCCCATTTGTATTCCGCTGATTTGGAGTATGAAATAGGAAACACCGTTAATGGAAGAGCCGTTTGGTCTTTATTAATTATCGCCTTTTTTATCTTATTAATCGCTTGGGTTAATTATGTGAATCTAAGTTCGGTTCGAGCTATAGAGCGCTCTAAAGAAGTGGGTGTGCGGAAAGTAATTGGTGCAACGAGAAGTCAATTAGTTCGTCAGTTTTTAGCGGAATCTTTGGCAATAAATGGGTTGAGTTTAGTATTAGCCTTTGGTTTAGTGCAATTATTATCCCCTTGGTTTGCACAAAATTTTGATGTTAGTCGGGAAGGATTGAGCTTTTTTGCAGGAAATAGCATTAATGGGTATTTCGTATTGGCTTTATTAGGACTTATTTTAGGAGGGGTAATTATTGCAGGATTTTATCCAGCTTGGTTATTATCATCTCCACACGTAGCTACGGTCTTAAAGGGTACTTTTTCTAAAGATTTGGGAAAAGGTTGGTTGCGTAAAGGATTGGTTGTTTTCCAATTTACCATGTCCATTGCATTGATTACGGCTACTTGGTTGGTCTCCAAGCAAATTGACTTTATGAGCAAACAGGAACTGGGTTTTGATATTAACCAAATTATGACCATCAATGGACCAGAAATGAATAACTTCGATAGTACGTTTATCGAACGAATGACGACTTTTAAAACCCAATTAGCCACCCATCCAACGATTAATAGTGCGGCTACTTCTAGTCGTTTACCAGGTCAGCGAACTGGAAGGATTTTTGAGATTAGAAAAGTAGCAGCAGGGAATACCAACCAGACTTATGCATCCAATTTTATAGGAGCAGATTTTGAATATGCTAAAACTTATGGATTAGCGCCTTTGGCAGGTCGATTTTTTAGACCGACTGACCATAATAGAAATTTTAATGCCTTAGAAAATGTTGTTGTGACCGAAGCCACCGTAAAAATGTTAGGATATACGGATAATGAAACCGCAGTAGGTCAACGCATCAATTTCTTTGGAAAAGACTGGACGATAGTAGGCGTCATGCCTGATTTTCACCAACGGTCTTTACATACGAGTGTGGCACCACTTGTCTTTGCGCCTTTTTATAATCCTGGCAATCCATTATCTCTCCATATTTCGAGCGACAACATAGCGGCTACCATCGCTCATGCAAAGACGACTTATCAAGAAGTTTTTCCTGGTAATACTTTTGACTATTCCTTTCTGAATGCAGATTTCCAACGCTTATATGAAGCAGATAAACGTTTTAGTAATATCCTTTCTTTCTTTACTTTGCTAACCATTCTTATTGCTTGTTTAGGTTTATTTGGCTTGGCATCTTACACTACTTTTTTAAGAACTAAAGAAATTGGTGTTCGAAAAATATTGGGCGCTACCTCCACGAGTATTATCGCCTTATTATCCAAGGATTTTCTAAAATTAGTTGTCGTTGCTATGATTTTAGCAGCCCCAATAGCTTATTTCACTATGGATATTTGGCTACAAGAATTTGCTTATCGAATTGAAGTGCAATGGTGGATATTTGTAGTGGCGGGTTTTATAGCCATTGGTGTTGCCTTTTTGACGGTTAGTTTTCAGAGTGTGAAGGCGGCTTTGGCGAATCCGATTAAGGCATTAAAAACAGAATAAAATAGAGAATTATGTTAAAAAACTATTTCAAATTAGCCTACAGAAATTTATGGAATAATAAATCCATTGCGTTTATTAATATTTTTGGCTTATCTATTGCTATTGCCACCTCCATTGCGGTCTTTTTATTCCTGCAAAACAACTGGACGATGGATAATTTTCACGAAAATGGAGACCAGATTTATATCGCCGAATATGTGGTTGACAATAACGGGGAAGAACAAATTTGGGGTAATACACCTATCCCTTTGGCAGAAGCTTTATTAAATGATTTTCCACAAATCGAAAATGTCACTAGAGTAGAAATGCGGGGTAGCAAAATCTATTTGGAAGACAAAGTCTTTGAGGAGTTGGTTTATTTTGCCGACCCTAGTTACTTTGATATGTTTACTTTTCCTTTAGCGGAAGGTTCGACGGCTGCATTAAATGACCCTGATGCCATTATCCTAAATGCAGCATTAGCGGAGAAATATTTTAAAGAAGAAGACGCAATTGGAAAAGCCCTGACCATCGTTTTTGACAATCAGGTAAAAAAGGTTTTTACAGTTAAAGGAGTAGCTGCTCCATTTCCAGAAAATGTAGGCTTTAAATTCGATATTATTACCGGGTTTAACACTTTGACCAGCATCGGAGAAACGAATCAAAACGATTGGACTCGGCACATTAGAGGAACTTTTATTCAATTACAAGAAAAGGCAAATATTGAGGCAGTCGTTACCAATATGGACAAATATATTGCGCTGCAAAATGCCGCAAATGACGATTTGAAAATAAAATCTTTTGTTTTTGATAACCTAAAAAATCCGAACCCTAAAGCCTACGATGTATATAGCCGACCTGCTTATGCTACCCATCCCATTGAAACGATCATATTTAGTTTGATGGCTTTACTAATGATGGCATTATCTTGTTTCAATTATATTAATATCGCATTAGGGTTTGCGGGAAAGCGCTTAAAAGAAATTGGCGTTCGCAAAGCAATTGGAGGGAAAAAAATAGAATTGATTTTACAGTTTATGTCAGAGAATTTACTGCTTTGTTTGTTTGCATTGCTCTTAGGGTTAGCAATTACTCAAATGGTATTAATCCCGCTTTTTAATTCCATTATGGTTGTACAAATCTCGCTAACCATTAGTGAAAACCAAAGTATTTGGTTCTTTCTACTAGGGTTACTAGGGTTTACCGCCATTGCTTCGGGAGCTTATCCAGCTTTCTACATTAGTGCTTTCCAACCCGCCTCCATTTTTCGTGGTAGCCAACAGGTTATTAAAAAGAATAAATTGACCCGTTTGTTTTTGGGGACTCAATTTGTCTTAGCGTTTAGCACCGTTATCATTGGTGTTTTACTGCTAACGGCAGGTAAGCATTGGGAGCAAATGGATTGGGGGTATCATCCCGATAAAACCCTAATGGTTCGTTTAGAAAATGCCAAGCAGTACGACATTTTGAAGAGCGAGATGGAACGAAATCCTTTTGTGCAAGAAATAGGTGGCTCTGTTAATCATGTGGGGGAATCTATTGCTAGGGGAAAGGTAAAAATTAAGGAAAAAGAAACGGAAATTATCCAATTTGAAGTAGGAGCTAATTATTTTAATGCTTTGGGATTACAACTGCGGCAAGGTCGTTTTTTTGATGCGTTTCGACCGAGAGAAGATGCACAAGCAACAGTTATTAATCAAAGATTTGCGAATCAACAAGCATGGTCTAATCCCGTCGGGCAAACTTTTAGAAAGGAAGGTCAAGTATATACCGTTGTAGGCGTAGTAGAAAATTTTAAAATCGCTGGTTTTTCAAAAGAATTCCCCCTCGCTTTCTATCTGGGAGCGCCCGAAGATTACGGGTATATGGCTATTCGACATGCCGCAGGAACCAACCAACAAGTAGAAGATTATGCTCGTAAACGTTGGACAACCCTATATCCAGATATCCCATTTAATTATTTCCACCAAAACCTAGTTTTTGAAAATTTTTATCGAAGTTATGGAAATGTTTCTAGAGTTTTTGGCTACGTTGCCGGTTTGGCGCTACTGATTGCTTGTATGGGATTATTTGGTTTAGCGACCCAAAATTATGCACGGTATTTAAAAGAGGCGAGTATTCGGAAAGTCTTAGGGGCTACTGTTTCGCAAATTGTGCTATTGGCCAATCGTCAATTCTTTTGGATGTTGATTATTTCTAGTGTTATAGCTACCATTATTTGTTGGAGTGGGATGCAAGTTTTACTAGTTATGGTGGAAGAATATATAGGCCCCTTAGCGCTCGGATGGACTCCATTTTTTATAGCGAATTTGTTAGTATTTATTACGGCAATTATTGCGATTGGTGGTCAGTCCTATAAATTGACGAAGGTAGCGCCTGCGGATGCTTTGCGGATGGAATGAGGAAGTAAATTTATAACCCTGTCAGTTAGACACTTGGAAGTCTTGAAGACATTCCAAGGTCTGCCTATAAAAATATACGAGTGTCTTCAAGACCTCCAAGCGTTTTCTAAGTGGCTTTATTATCTTTCTTATAAATTAAAAGGGCTAAAATTTACTATCTTGCGAATTTTAGCCCTTTTTTAATTATCCCTAAAATGGAAGACTATTTCTTAGGCGTTCACCAAAAAGAATTAACTCGATTAGATCGACAGCATACGGCATGGCAACCAGAAACCCAGCAATTAATTCAAACAGCTAATCTGCCAAATTGCAAAACTATATTGGATTTAGGCTGCGGCCCAGGTTTTACCACTTTTGAAATCGCCAAACATTGCCCCAATTCACAAATTACAGCATTAGATAAAGCTGCTTTATATCAAGATTATTTAAGCTACCAAATCAAGAAACAACAAACGGCTAACATTACGCCACTTCACGCAGACCTTTTAAACCTAGGCAAAGAAGATCAACAATTTGATGGTGCTTTTTGTCGATGGGTTTTAGCTTTTTTAATTGACGATTTACCAAATATTCTGAAAGCCATTTACGAGAAATTAACTCCTGGAGGAACTTTTGCCGCTATGGAATATTTAACCCTTGGGAATGTCTTATCCTCCCCTCCAAATGATGGTTTTTTGGCAAATACTAAAGGTTGGCACAACTTCTATTTGACGAATGGCGGGGATGCTCAAATTGGTACTTATTTAACTAAACTACTAATAGAAGCAGGATTTAGCATTGAACATCAATCTTGTGTAGGTGGTTTTGCGCCCGTTGGTCATCGGTGGTGGCATTGGTGGCGAGAAGCACATGAAGATTTCGCGCCTGTTTTTGTGGAACAAGGTTTGATGACCCAAGCAGAATATGTAGTCGCTAACACTTTTTTTAAGGAACAAGAAAGTAATAAAAAAGGGTTTATTTATTCGCCTATCATTTTGCAGGTTGTGGCTCGGAAAATATAAAAAATGACGCTTCCCTTGAAAGGAGAAGCGCCATTTTATTAGATATATAATTTCACAAAAGCGTAAAGATGCTTGTCTATTATTATTCTATTTTACTTCCGAACAACTCGTTTTCTCACAAAAGTATTTCCTGTTCGTATTTCCACTAAATAAACACCACTAGCAAAACCACCTAAATTTAGATGCGTTTGATTTTGTGTTTTGCCAATAGGTTTTATTTGTAATAATTTACCCCAAATATTATATAATCTAATCTCGCCATTTTCTGGTAATGGATTTTCTAAAATAAGATTTAAACGATTAGTAGTTGGATTCGGATATAGTTGAATATTTTCCAAACTATTACCTTTTTTGTTATTTTTGATAGCAGAAAATGCTATGCTACTTGGAGGTAATGTATTTTGGTTTTTCGTTCCTGTCGCTATCGTCGGAGTATTAGTTTCGCTCATAATAATATTTGCGCAATTCTCGATATTAATTACTGCATCTACTAAGTTGGTCGCCATTTCATTACCTGTTTGATCAATAATTTCTATTGGAATTGGATTGCCAGAAAATTGAACTATAGCCGTCGCATTACTATTGCTAATTATATCAAAGCAAATTTGGAAAATTATTTGATCATTATCCGCTGATACACCTGCGACTTGCGTGTCAAACCAACTTACTCGCATGACACCCTCTTGAGGTGCGAAAAAGGCAGAATTATTTAAGCCTGCCAAATTATAATTCTGAGTAGTCACGTTTCCTAATAGGGTAGGGTCCCAATTCAAAGAATATTGGAAAGAAATTAAATCTTTGAAATTACCCGCAGTAGCATCTAAACAAACTTGGCTACTACCACAAGTAGCAGTTGCATTAGATAATCTTATAGTTACTGCATTATCATCTACTCCTATTAAATCTTCTCCATTACAATCCTCGTCTATACCATTGTTAGGAATTTCCGTAGCATTCGGATTGATATTCGGATTATTATCATCGCAATCCGCCTCACTATCAAACCCATCATTATCGGCATCAATGGCTTGAATTAAATCTTCGCCATCACAATCTTCATCAATACCGTTATTAGCAATTTCCGTAGCATTCGGATTGATATTTGGATTATTATCATCGCAATCCGCCTCACTATCAA
>JAFMDF010000052.1 GCA_017857395.1 Bacteroidota bacterium
ATTATAGCACAGCTTAATTCTATTTTCTTATCAAATTTTAAACGAACCTAGCGTATTACTGTCTATCCCTTACGAATTTGAGCAGTAAACAACAACCAAGTATCAGGGTCTACGATTACCCGTTCAGGTGTAAATTTACATTTCAAAGTAATCATCGTTTCTTTATCAGAAATTCGAGTCGTCCATCTCTTCTTCGTTTTTCCATCCGCACTAATTGCTTCTATATCCAATGGCAAATCAAAAGCTGCACCATTTTGGGTTTGTTTAATTTTTAGGCGAAGTCGTTTTTTCTTGAATTTATCCCAAGTAATTTCCATTCGTGGCAGTTCTGCTCGATACAACCATTGTTGAAAAAAGGTAGTCAAATTTGCATCACTTGCTTTTTCCATGACTTTTTGAAAATCGGAAGTCAATGCATTTTTTCCGCCAAATTGGGCGTAATACGTTCGTAATCCATTCCAAAAAGCTTTTTCGCCTACTTTCCTACGAAGTATATGTAAAACAAAAGAACCTCTCTGATAGACATTGGCATTCAATAATTTATTCCAATCGGTTATAGATTCATCTACAACAGGCGCTACTTTTTTATTAGCAAAGGCATAAATCTTTTGGCGTTCTGATTGCAGGTTTGCTGCCATCCGTTCTCGACCATGAGTAGCCTCCAAATAAAGGTTTGTGCCATAAGTCGCAAAACCTTCACTTAACCAGACATGATGCCAATTTTTCTCCGAAGCGGAATTGCCAAACCATTGATGAGCTATTTCATGGGCAATTAAAGATTCGTGTTTTCTTTCTCCTGTAACTGAGTTTTCAAAATAGAAAATATTACTCGCATTTTCCATCCCACCATAACGAGTTTTGGATTGTACATTGGCTAATTTTTTATACGGATAAGCACCAATATTTTCTATAAAAAAAGCCAATACTTCTTTGGCAATACTATAATCATAATAACCTGCTTTTCTATCTTGCTGATAAATCCAACTAGAAATAGGAATATCGTGAACTTCCCCTATATTTTGCACCCCAAACCTAGCTGCCCCGAATACGGCTACTTTCATAGGCAAAGGCACCGTTTCTTGCCAATGCGTCATCGTTCGTTCATCATCTAAATTAACGGTTTCTTGTAATAATCCATTGGCTATAATCTGATAATGGTCAGGTGCAGTTATTTTAAAATCTACTGGCGCTTTATCGGAAGGATGGTCTATACAAGGCAACCAATGATGTGCTCGATTGGGCCAATTGTCCCCAAAAAAAGTACGCTCACCGTGTTTGTTTTTGTCAATAATTAAACCATCGGTAGGAATGCCTTTATAATGAATGGTAAAAGTATGGGTACTGCCCTTTTCAATCGTTTTCGTTGGTCGAATAATTAATTGTTCGTCGAATTGTTCAAACGGAATACTTGAATTATTCTCTTCTATTTTCAACACTTCCATCCCTTTTCCATCTACTCTTTTTCCTACTAAGTCTAGGGCAAACTTTTCTTGATTTTTAAGAAAATGAATGTCAATTTGCGTTGTGCCATGAATCTCATTACTTGTATCACTAATCGACAATTGAAATTCATACTGCAACACATCTAATAAGGCTAAATTAGGCAAGTCTTTTTGGGCTAAAACCAAGGTAACATAGCAAGAAAGGAGAACTAATACGAGACAATTTTTCATCTTGATAATTAAAATCTTTTATAAAATTGGCTAACGGATTCTACCCATTTTTCAGGACTTCCCATTTGGCAAAAATGCCCTACTCCATCCATAATCGTCAATGTCGCATTTTTACAAACGTTTTGCTTTAAATAATGTGCCATTTCTATTCGTGCTACGGCATCTTCATTCCCCCAACAAATATGAACGGGTAATTTCGTTTGTCCTAAAGCAGGTAACCAACGGGTCTTTTCAAAGCGTTTTCTATCATTTAAATATTTAATCGTTAAGTACGTTTTTTGGTTGCCATCTTGTAAAGTATTGCCTTCCCAAAGAACTTGAATTTCTTCAGCTGATAGGTTTTGATTCCCATGCGCACTTCGCACTTGTTGGTCAAAAATTTTGAAGGTTGTGACATTCTTCATCAAATACCCATATTTGGATAGTAATATTTTCTGCGTAATTCGCAAGTCGGCTAATTCCAAAACCATACTTCCATTTGTAAAAGTCAAACTTTGAATCCCCTCAGAAAACCAAGCGGGCATTTGGTCATTCTCATGTCTTGCGACAATTTCTGTCAACACCGAATCGCCCATATCATGGGACAAAACATGGCCGCCTTTGATACCAAAATGTTTCCATACTTGTAAAACCGTATCTGCCTGTTCAAATAGAGAATAGGTATAATTCTCCGTTGGCTTATCACTTAATCCATAACCTAACATATCAAAAAGCACAATGCGGTCAAAGATTTTTAGCATACCTTCCACAATACCATGGTAGGAATAAGAAGATTCTGGGAAACCGTGGATTAGCAGTAAAGTCTTATCTGCGGACGCATTTGTATCTCCCAATTGTTTGACAAATAATTGATGTTTGAAAGGGCCATAAGGAATATATTCGCCGCTTGCTTTCCAATTTGTTAATTGTGGTGACATTCGTTTTGTTTAATAATAATAATGCTCAAAAATTAATAATCATTCTCTGTGCTACTCTGTGAAAGTCTTCTGAGAAGCTCTGTGTAATAGCTATTTTGTTCCACAGAGGGACACAAAGGAGTCACAGAGTTACTCAGAGATTTATTAGGTTTTCTTATTCCTCAACATCATAAATCTTGTAAATATTATTTAATGCGTTTTATAAAACCACATATTTCTAACTCGTCCATTCGTTACATAAATGCCTTCAATCTCTTCATTATCGCCTCTTTTAATTTGAATGTCTTTAAAGACCGATAAACTAGTTTCCAAATTATCTTTATCCAGTATTTTAAAATCAAAATCTCCATGTCGAACATGATTGCCTTTTAATTGATTATTTTCCAATTTAAAATGATAATGGGTATCCAATTCGGGGCTATAATAAGTGCCAACATAAGTTTTCAACTCTTCCAAAGATAAATCAATATAATTTTTAGGTATCTCTGCTTGGTTATTATTTCTAGGTGTTTCTTCTTTATCCAATAAGATATCGGCTATTTGAAGCGCCTTAGTTCCTGCACCTGCACTAGAAAAGTTGGTTAGTACGACTATATCTAATTGATGCTCCCGAAAAGAAACGGCATGCGACCGAAATCCACCAATTGAACCACCATGTCCAATTCGTTTTTCTCCTTTATAGTCTTTTGTATCTACCCCGAAGGCATAATACAGAGTATCTCCATTATTGAATGTATCCACCGTTTGCATCCGAGTAAATAAGTCTGTCCATCCATCTTTTGATTGATAATACTGATGCATCCAATTCAATAAATCTTGGGTATTGGAATGAATATTTCCAGAACCCACATAGCCCCAAAATTCAATTTCTCTAGCAAATCCTTCTTTTGCCGTACCATTATAAGAAGTCGCATTATTCGGCACCACTCGATTGTAGTGGTTTTCTACATAAGTAGCATTCATTGCTAATGGTTGAAGCACCTTTTGCTGTATCCAATCCACAAATTTTTCACCCGTTAGTCGCTCTATTATATCCGCCATCAACATATAGCCAGTATTGCAATATAGATATTCCGCCCCCGGTTTAAAATTAAGATCTTCTTGCTGTTTCATAAAGCGGTATAAATCCGCATTGGTTCGGCTATCATCACCTCGCCAACCTGCCATTCCTAACAGCGCGTGCAAACTTCGCATCCCGCTAGTATGATGCATACAATGTCTAATGGTAATTTTTTCACCGAAATCGGGCAAATCAGGTAAGTAAGTTCGAATATCTTCATCTATGGATAATTTGCCTTCTTTTTCCAATAGCAAAATTCCCATAGAAGTAAATTGCTTAGAAACAGAAGCTATATTATAAATCGTATTTGGTTCATTCGAAATACCATATTCTAAACTAGCTAAACCAAAGGCTTTTGAATAAATCAGTTCTCCATTTTTCATAACGCCAATAGAACCTCCTGGGTGATTGGGCTGATTCCATGTCTCAAATAATTGGTCTATTGCTGCTGTTTCAGTCGTTTTTGAAGGCGCTTCAGATTGGCAGGAAAGCCCTAGAAATAGCAATAAACCTAAGCCAATAAATGTATTTTTCATAAACTATTTTTTAATTAAAATGCTGTTTCGACTGCCATAATAATCCACCCATTAAAAGAACACAAACAACTAATAAAATAGGCAATTGTTGAATCCCATATTGAAAAGACATGATTCCCATTCCATAATTAAGCAGCATATTACCAATTAATGCAATCACAAAAATAATACTAAAAGCGGTGCCCGATAAAGCAGCAAATTTGTCACCAACCATCCCTAAAAGGATAGGAAAAATGCCTGCAAATCCAGCTCCTAATAAAGCTAATGCCACCAATTTTAATGCAAAACTATTGCCTAACCAAAAAATCAATACGCCTGCCAATATAAAGCCGTAACACCAATTCAAGACGGTTGTCTCTTTGTATTTTTTTAATAAATAACCTAAAGCTACTCGCATTAAAGTCAAGGCTGCCATGTGAACAGTCAAACCCATCAATGCTTTTTGAGCATCAATTTTTAGTCCATCTTGTAAAAATCCATTTGTCCAATTACTCACCAAACCTTCTAAACCACTTTGAAAAAACATCACCATTCCAATTAATAATAAAACAGGATTTTTAATCATTTGTAAGGCTTCTTTCATTGGAAAACCACCTTGTTGCTTCGGTTCTGGAAAGGTGACAATAGCTATCAAAATAATCACTAATAAAACTGCTGCACCTAAGCCTCCAATCACTGTAAAAGCATCAAAATAATTAGATAACAAAGCAATAATAAAAGGTAAAATCAAAGCCCCTAAGCCATAAAACACCCCTAAAATACTCAATTTCGCACCTCGTTCTCCTTCGCTAATATCTGCCACTAAAGCGCTCGATGCACTATTCAAAGCACCACCTCCTGTGCCTATCAAAAAGACTGATACTTGAATGATTCCCCAACTATTCCCATAAGCTAAACCTTCCATACCCAACATCACTAATGTACAGCAAAGCATAAATAAACCTTTGTACCCATTTTTATCCGCAAAAGGGCCACAAAACAAAGAACCTACCATAATTCCCAAAGGCAAGATAGAGGCTAATCCGCCTGCTGCTAAAGCATTTACTTCAAATTTTTTGGTGACTTCTGGTAAAATAGTGCCTAAGCAAATTACGGATACACCAAAGGTGAATAGGATAACGCAGGCGGTATTGAAGACTGTTTTTTTGTTGTAGGTCATACGAGTTGCGAGTTGCGGGTTGCGAGTTGCGGGTTTAACCCGCAACTCGCAACTCGATTAGTATTTCAAATCCAAATTAATGTAAAAGTTTCTATCGACTTTCACTTCTTTGATAGCTTGTTTAAATTTTTTCTCTTGCTCCTTTCTAGTTGGCTGAATCCAATAATCTGTACCATCTACCTTTATTTTTACTTTCATATCAAAATCTTTGCCCGCTTCTTTCCAACGATACTTCAAGCATTTTTTATCAATTTCTAGAGCTAATTGAGGAATATTAGTAGCTCTTAAATATTGGTCAAAAACGGGTTTTAAATTGATCCCTGAATAGGTACTCATATACTGCTCAATCTGCTGACTAGTAACCGTTTGGTGATAAAATTCTTTATTCAAACCTCTTAAAATCTGTCGCCACTTTTCGTCATCATCTATTAAATATCGAATCGTATGCAGCATATTTGCCCCTTTAGAGTACATATCTCCAGAACCAGCATGATTGACATCATACTTGCCAATTATCGGTTGAGTATTGCTAATATTAGCCCTTGTACCAATCACATAATCTGCTGCCGCTTCTTTATTATAATGGTAATCGACAAATAGGTTTTCCGAATAAGCCGTAAACCCTTCATGCACCCACATATCCGCAATGTCTTTGTAGGTAATATTATTGGCAAACCATTCATGTCCACTTTCGTGAATAATGATGAAATCAAATTTTAAACCCCAACCAGTACCACTTAAATCATTTCCTAAATAACCATTTTGATAGCCATTTCCATAAGTCACCGAACTTTGATGTTCCATCCCCAAATAAGGCACTTCCACTAATTTATAGCCATCTTCATAAAAAGGATAAGGGCCAAACCAATATTCAAAAGCTTTTAGCATCTTCGGTACTTGCTGAAAATGTTTTTTGGCATCATTAATATTATCTCGTAACACATAATAATCACAGTCCAAATCGCCTTTTTCTCCTGCATATTTTTCGCCAAAATGTACATAGTCTCCAATATTGATATTAATCACATAATTACTAATCGGATTGGCGACAAACCAATGAAAAGTATGTGTACCATCATCTAATTTAGTCACCCCTCGCAAACGTCCATTAGAAATATCCGTTAAATCTTGGGGTACATTGACACTAATTAACATGCTATCTGGCTCATCATACATGTGGTCTTTACAGGGCCACCACATACTTGCCCCATCCCCTTGACAAGAAGTGGCAATAAAATGATTGCCATTGAGGTCCTGCGCCCAAGTAACTCCACCATCCCAAGGCGGGTTGACTGCAACCGTTGGTTGTCCACCATAATGAATGGTTAATTCTTTGACGGTACCGACGATTTGATTCTCCCCTAATTCTATAAAAAAGGCATTTCCTTCTCGTTCAAAATTCAAGGATTTCCCTGCTTGCTCAACCTTTGATATATTCATCGGTTCTTGCAAATCAATCTGCATCGTTTTACTGGTTTTTAATACTTTATATTGAACGGTATTTTTGCCATTAATAGCTTGCGTTTTAGGATTCACTTTCATATCTAAATGATAATAAGTTAAATCCCACCAAGCTCTCTCTGGCGTAATACTCCCTCTTAAAGTATCTTGTCTCGTAAACGTTTTTTCTTGAGCAGCTAAGCCAATTGCACCTAAAATTGCCAAAGTAACGAAGATGATTTTTATTTTTGCCATCTTATTTTTTTATGTGATTATTTATAGTAGTTTTGGGATAAACCCAATGTATACAGACACTACCTGTAAATTATTTGGCTAAGGTAAGTAAAAATATTCCTAAGCAATAACGAAAGAATAAGTTGTCGTTTTTGAAATAGGCTCTTTTTTTAAGGAGTTAAAAATCTATCAAAAAATAGTCAATCCAAAAATTTAAAAGTCAACCTATTTTTTAATCAACGTTCAATGTTCTTGTCAAGACAAAATTGATAAAAAAACACTTATTTATACCCCAATTTACTTCGTAAAGAAGTTATTACAGATATTAGTTTATAATCAGTTTTTTAAAACCAACTATTAATGACCAAAATCACCTTTGCTGACCTTATTACGCCAGTAGCTTTAGTCAAATTCGATGAACTTCAAGACCGCCAACCAACCCATGCTTTAGTAGAAAATACAGATTTAGTTATCACCCGTTTTGATGATAAAGTGTCCGTTTTATATGGTCGTTGTTTGCACCGAGGGGCTTTATTATCTGATGGACATATTGATGAACGGGACAATATTATTTGTGGCGTTCACCAATGGGATTATAGAGTGGATACGGGCGTAAGTGAATATAATAATCACGAAGTATTGAATAAATTTAAATCTGCTATTCATGATGGTACGGTCTATGTAGATAAAGCTGATGTAGTTGCTTTTGAAGAATTACACCCACAACCTTTTAAAAGAGATGAATATTTAGGCGCTTATGCGGATACACACCCTGAATCAACCGAACCTTATACGGGTTATATCAAAGAATTAGCTAAAAATGGTTTGAAGAATTGGGGGCATCATGGACCTTCCGCTTCGATGGGGGTTGATAGAAATACTTTACCCAAATGGGAAAACATTCAATTTTTACCTGCTCAATTATCTCGCCGCCCCTTATTAGATGATGAAAAAGTAAAAACTAAAGTGGTCATTGGGCCCAATGCTAAAAAACCTTTAAAATTAGACATTCCTCTTTTTGTATCGGATATGTCTTTTGGGTCTTTGTCTAAAGAAGCTAAAATCTCCTTAGCGATGGGCGCAGAAATGGCAGGCACAGGTATTTGCTCAGGCGAAGGCGGGATGTTACCCGATGAACAAGCCAATAATAGTCGTTATTTTTATGAGTTAGCCTCTGCTCAATTTGGTTTTTCTTGGGATAAATTAGAAAAAGTACAAGCTTTCCATTTTAAAGGTGGCCAAGGTGCAAAAACAGGAACAGGGGGACATTTACCAGGCACAAAAGTAACCAAAGAAATTGCGGAAGTGAGAGGTTTAGAAGTTGGACAAACGGCTATTTCTCCAGCTACTTTTCCAGAATTTAATGGAGTAAAAGACTTTAAGAAATTTGCTAAAAAAGTTAGGAAAGTTACAGGTGGTATTCCCATTGGTTTTAAAATAGCCGCTTCTAGAATTGAAGAAGATATTGATTTTGCTTTAAAAGTTGGGGTCGATTACATTATCTTAGATGGTCGAGGTGGTGGAACGGGTTCTGCGCCAACTATTTTACGAGATAATATTAATGTGCCAACGATTCCTGCTTTGGCAAGAGCCAGAAAACATTTGGATAAAAGAAATGCCAAAGATATTACGCTAGTCATTACAGGCGGATTAAGAGTTGCCGAAGATTTTGCTAAAGCGATGATGATGGGTGCAGATGCGATTGCAGTTTCTAATTCAGCTTTACAAGCTATTGGTTGTTTAGGGATGCGGGCTTGTAGTTCTAATAATTGTCCTGTTGGCATTGCTACTCAAAAAGAAGATTTGCGAGCCCGTTTAGAAATTGAAAAATCGGCTAAGCAGTTACATAATTTCTTTGATGCGACGAACGAATTGATAAAAGTGGTTGCTAGAGCTTGTGGGCATGACCATATTAAAAAATTCAATCAGCATGATTTGAGTACTTTTGATTATGATATGCATCGGTTGACGGGGATTAATTATGCTGGAGTTACTACAGGATAACAAGATTCTACAGGATTTACAAGATTCCCAACGGATTTAATTCCCAACGGATTTTTTCTACCACGGATGAGAAATACCACGGATTTTCTGTAGTGCCTTCCGATAATTGTCGGAACTGCTTGGTAAAAATTACAACAGTTCATTTACTTTCAATGCATATAGGGCGAACGAAAAGTAAAATCATAATATATCACTCATTGAAAAAATGGTGACCGATGTTTGAAGATTGCATCTTCAAACCTATATTTTAAAAGTTTTCAACTTTTATCAGCCGATTATCTATTATAAGAACGACTTTCTTTCACCCTATCAATACCTATAAAATGGCTACAATTTTTGCATACTTATTTTACGGATACTTATTGATAGGTTTACTATTCGGTCTTTGGTTTATCTTCAAAGGCGTTGAAAAAGTAGATGCTGCTACTGCCTCCGCAGGTTGGGGGCTTCGCTTATTATGGTTACCTGGGAGTATCGCTATGTGGCCAATTCTACTACGAAAAATTTCTAGTTAGTCCTAAAATTCATCACTCATCACTCATCACTTATAACTCATCACTACAATGACGCCAACTTTAAGAAAACGACATCAGCGAACTTGGTGGTTTTTAGGTATAGCCTTATTAGTAATTTGGGGAACGTCAATGGTCGCTATTTCTAAAAATGAGAACACTCAAAACTTAGCAGCTACAAATACTTCAGAAGATGTTGCCATGTCCATAAAAAATGGCAGTCTACCTAATACACAGACGATTGTACTTCAATTGAATCAAGCACCTGTCAGTCCTCAATCTCTGGTCTATTTAACAGATAAAGAAGCAACTATTGCTCCTAAGGGGCAACTATTAGGCAGAATAGACGGAAGCGGCACTTTTGAATTCCCTTTGGATTCTCTTGCCTCCGCTATGTCAAAAAAGGTAATCAAAGGCTACGATGCCATTCATCAAAAAGTACTATTTACAGCAGTAATAAATACCAATTGATAGTTTGAAAATTGTTAATTGAAAATTTTAAATTGAAAATTGCAAAAAAATGAGTGTAGATTATCAAGCGGTACTTTGGAGCAAACGCAAGAAAAAATACGACCTAGTGATGGGGGGCTTAATGCTGCTTTATTTAGTAGTATTTATTGGCTTGCAATTAACTTTCTATCCAGAGATTACTGCCGAAACTTTAATTATACGAGCAACAGGCACCTTAGCTTTTTTAATGTTGCATATCATTTTAGTCATCGGGCCTTTGAGTCGATTAAATGACCGCTTTTTGCCTTTACTTTATAATCGTCGGCATTTGGGGGTAACGATGTTTATGGTTGCGCTAATTCATGGGGTTTTTAATTTATTACAATTCCATGGGTTTGGAGATGTAGACCCCATTAGTTCGCTTTTTTCCGCCAATCCAAATTATAGGTCTATTGGAAATTTCCCTTTTCAAACATTAGGCTTTTTCGCCTTATTGATTTTGTTTGCAATGGCTGCCACTAGCCATGATTTTTGGTTGCACAATTTAAGTCCAAAAATTTGGAAAAGCTTGCACATGTTGGTCTATTTTGGGTATGCCTTAATCGTTGCCCATGTCTTATTGGGAACTGGTTTTGAAGAAGGTGGCTTGTCCAATATTCTAGTAGGTGTTGGTGCTTTAATTGTCGCTGGTTCGCATATTTTTGCAGCTAATAAATCGCTAAAAGATACGCCAGTATTAACCGCAGCAAACAAGGAGAATTTTTATAAAGTTTGTGCGATGACCGATATTGAAGAAAATCGAGCAAAAGTCGTGATGATCAAAGAAGAAAATATCGCCATTTTTAAATACGAAGGCAAATTATCCGCTATTCATAATGTTTGCAAACATCAAAACGGGCCGCTCGGCGAGGGCAAAATTGTTGATGGCTGTATTACTTGTCCTTGGCATGGCTATCAATATTTAGCGCATAATGGTCAATCTCCGCCTCCTTTTACGGAGAAAGTAAAGACTTATGATGTGAAGGTTTTGGATGGGGAAATTTATGTCAATCCTAATGGCTATCCAGAAGGGACGGAGCGACCTGCGGCGGTGATTTGATTATTAGACACCTTTATATGCGACCTCTCTGAGGTCGAAAGAATGGGATAAAAGGTGATTACACATTTCTAAAGATATAGGACCTCTCCGAGGTCAAAGGCTTAATTTCTAAGGAGACTTATACTTCTAAAAAAGGGTAAAGAGCGGTTATTTTAATAAAGATTAATGACTATTCCCTAATTTAGAGAAAATTATCAAATTTACTAATTTTAATACTTCAGACCTCAGAGAGGTCTTATATCTTTAGAAAAACATCATCATTATCTACAAAATTCCCGACCTCAGAGAGGTCGCATATAAAATAAATAAATACACATTTTTAACCATTTAAAACAAACATACTATGGCAAACAAGTACATAAAAATTTACATTCAGATAGTTTTTGCTGTTAAAGGTAGACAAAACCTAATACAACCAGAATGGGAGGCCGATTTACACAAATACATGACGGGTATAATTCAAAGCAAAAAGCAAAAATTATTAGCCATTAATGGCATGCCTGACCATATTCATTTTTTCATTGACTACAAAGGGCATATTCTAATTGAAGATTTAGTGAGAGAAGTCAAAAAAGCGAGTAATACCTTTATCAATGAAAATAATTTTACGCCCTATAAATTTGCATGGCAAAGTGGTTATGGAGCATTTTCTTATGGAAATTCTCAGAAAAGTGCAGTAATAGATTATGTAATGAACCAGAAAGAGCACCATAGAAAAAAGACTTTTCAAGAGGAATATTTAGAATTATTAAGATTATTTGACATAGAATTTGAAGATAAATATGTTTTTGATTTTTTGAAACTTTAGGGGTTAGTTAATATACGACCTCGCTGAGGTCGAGAAACAGACATCCTAACTCTAAATCTAAAGAGATAGGACCTCTCTGAGGTCTTTGCGCCCAAAAAGTCAATTTTGTTTTAAGGCAATGCCCTTTGCCATTACTTTAGTAAAATTTATCACCATTAAATATGAATACACCTAAAGATAATTTTTTCATCGGTTGGTCAGACAAAACACCAAGCGGTTATGCCAAAAAAACACGGCTATTTATATTAAGTCTTTTACCTATTCTATTGATAGCTGCCTTGGCATTTGTCAACAGCCAAAAACCATTAAATAACGCTGCCTTTGAATTTGGTACACTCACGACCGTAGAAGGTACATTAATCGAAAAACCTGTGCCAATGCTTCGATTATTTATGGGCAATGATTTACAAAGCGAGCCCGTTTTTCAGCATTTAATGTTGGTAGATGTGGTGAAGTTTGGGGCAGAAAAAGCGATTGGAGAAATGGAAAAGATAGCTGGCGAATCCTTATATGGAAAAGCCATTAAATTACAAGGCACTTTAATTTATTATAATGGAAAAACGGTATTAGAATTAACCGAAGAAGGCAATGCTTTTCAAGGATTAAGTGAACAAAAAGCGCATAGGGTTTTAGCCCATGAAGATAAAGGAATGACCAAATTAAGAGGCGAAATTGTTGACCCTAAATGCTTTTTTGGTGTGATGAAACCAGGGGATGGGAAAACGCATAAATCTTGTGCAGTTCGTTGTTTGTCTGGCGGCATTCCTGCGGTTTTGGCTACGGAAAATAAAGATAGACAACAAGCATATTATATTTTATTAGGCGAAGATGGACAGTCTATCAATCCTGATTTATTAGATTTTACAGCTGACCATATTCAAATTAGCGGAAAAGTCCATCAGATGGCAGATTGGAACATTTTATATACTAATGTTGGACAGGTTTGTCGATTAGGGCCAAAATGGTTGTTTAAGGATATGCCACTTTGTGCAGAATAATATTTTTCAATTCCAACTATTAAAACAACAAAAACAACTCCACCAAGACCAAACTTTATAGTATTAAAAAAAGTATAGACTTAATCAAGCAACCTATCAACATTTCGGCTATCTTTAAAATACCTTTGCTTTTAAAAGCGTTTAATCGTTTTTTATGCTCAATTAAACCTAAGATATACTAGAAGAATTATCTTTGTATCTTAGTTTTATTTTGGATAAATTGAGCCATCAATAAATCAAAAAATGGAAAGTATCATCACCCAAATTCAATTTAATGTCTTTGCTAAAGAAGTAGCCACTTTAGCACCTAGTCAATTGATTACGGAACGAGGTAAGTTTCAGGTGTATATGGCAAAGGCTGTCGATATTCCGCTAATTTTACAAGAAATTGGTCGTCTAAGAGAATTGACTTTTAGAGCAGTTGGTGAAGGTACGGGCAAGGATATTGACTTGGATGAATTTGATAATTATTATTATAATCTCTTTATTTGGGATACCGAAGCAGAACGAATCGTTGGTGGTTATAGAGTAGGTTTAGGTGATGAAATTATCAGAAATCATGGTTTAAATGGTTTTTATATCAATAGCTTATTTGATATTGACCAGCAAGCTACGGCTACTTTAAGTCAATCTATAGAATTGGGTCGTTCCTACATTATTGAAGATTACCAAAAGGGCTTTTTGCCACTCTTTTTATTATGGAAAGGCATTCTATTATTCTTATTGCAAAATACGCAATATCGGTATTTAATTGGTCCTGTCAGTATTAGTAAATACTATTCAGATGTCTCTAAAAGTATGATTGTTGATTTTGTTAAAACACATTTTTACAATAATGAAATCGCTCAATACTTTAAACCTAAAACGCCTTTCCAAGTTCAATTGGACAATATAGACATGAATCAAATTGCAGGCCCTCGATTAAAAGACTTGGAGAAATTTATGGCGACCATAGAACCTGCGCATATCAAAATACCCATTTTATTAAAACAATACACTAAGCTAAATGCCCGATTTATTAGTTTTAATTTAGATCCTAATTTTTCGGATGCTTTGGATGGCTTGATGTTATTGGATTTGACCTTATTGCCGCCTGAGATGTTGGAGTTGTTACAGGAGAAGTGAGGCAGTAGGCAGTAATTCAGTTGGCAGTTTAGAGCAATCACAAATTCCGTTGCCTTTTCGGTTTCCCTATCCTTTTAAAGACCATAAAAACTGAGAATCTCTACGTTTTACTAACCACTCTTTTTCTCTTACAGTTACCGTTTCTTGAATAGGGTAAACTTTCAATTGAAAGCAATTGGCGCTCGGCATACCTAAATCAAAATATAATTGAAAAGCTGCTTTTAGTTGATTAAATGCTTTATCGTTTCCATAAGCAATTAGTTGATTATCCGCCCAAACAACCACAGACGTTGATGCTTCATCAATTAAGCCAAAACTAATTTCATTATCTTCCCTTTTAAACAGTTGAAACTGCGGCTCGGTAATACCTAAAAAAGAAGTGATGCCGACTAATTTAATCATTTTTGTTCTTGGATTAGTTGATTTATTCCCCCACCAAAATTTTTGTTTTTGAATTACTTTATGCTTCACTTTATCCCAAATTGGTACCGAGTCTAATTTTATAGCATCCAATTGCGGCATTGCATACTTTCCTTTTAAAGGCACAAACTTGCAAGCCTCACAGTCAATCGATATTAAATAATCCCCTTCCTTTTTTAGCAAAATCATACTATCAAAAATACCTCTAGTCTTCAACACCATCAATAATACCCCATTCTCTTTTAATTTTTCAGGAATAATTTTCGGTATATCATAAGCCCCAACGGTGAACATGATGCGGTCGAAAGTTTGGGAATAATTATTGATAGCGCCATCTCCATCATAAGTATGCACATTCTGGCAATTATATTTTTTCATTTTGATTTTCGCCCTCTTGGCTAAATCAGAGATAATTTCAATAGAGTGAATTGCTCCAGTCTCCCCAACTAATTTAGACATCATCGCCGCATTCCATCCGCTTGCCGTGCCTATTTCTAATACTTTTTGTCCTTGTTGAAGGTCTATCTTTTTAAGCATCATCAAAACCGCTGATGGCTGAGAAATAGTAGAAATAATTACGTTTTGGGCATTCTTCGCTAAAGCGACTGGATGGTTCGCATATAATTTGGGTAAATAATGAGGTAAGTTTTGCGCCGTTATGGCAATCTCGACAACCTCTTTCTTTTCATTCTCGTCTAAAATTTTATCAATAAAAAAATGTCTAGGCGTATCGAAATAAGCCGCTTCAATGATGTTGGGAATATCCGATTTTGAATGCGCTTTTATTTGTTTTAAGAGGAGCGTTTGATATTCTTGATAAGTCATCATTTGATTTTATTGTAAAACTTCTATACCGAAAACAAAAATTCCGAAGTTAGCGACTCAAAAAGAATTTCCTAAATTCTTCCATTTCTTCTAACTCCACTTTAATAAAACGTTCAAAAAGACGGTCGCCGACTTTATCTCTAATGGCAGAAATACCCACATCAATCAAGCGAATTCCTCTTTGGGTTAAAAAAATATTATCGTACTTTAAGCCAGGCATATCAGACGGTCGCCTTAAATCTCTATGTGCAAAACCAGCCTTATGCAATTGGTGTAATTCATCTTCAAAAACATCAAAAATCAATTCTCTTTTCTCCACTTCAAAAGCTCGAAAATCCATAGGATATAAACGCTCCATCACTAAAGTCTCTACATCTTCCCCCATTAAATCTAAGCGAATAAATTTGACCACTAACCCATTGATTTCATTGGCATACCTCATTTTCTCAGCTTCTGAACCAATGTCTGAACGAGTATCACCTGTAAACAGTTTAGCTACCTCTGTTTCAGTAAGTGCTATTACGGTATTATTTGCCCCAGAAGAAAGCGTTCTTGGGTATCTTTTTTTCATATTAATATCGTTTAGGTCTGCTATATTAGACAAATTCCAACAGATAATCCATAATTTAGGCCAAAATTTAATTTATGCCTAAGTACTATTTATTCCTTTTTTGTTTTTTGGTAAATGCAATTTTTGCCTTTGGGCAAAATGCTACCTCTCCCCTACTCCAATCCTTCCAAGAATATCAGCAATCCAAAGATAGTACCCGCTTCCACACGAAGTGGAAACCCGTCGGCCCAGTTCTAAATTCTGCCAGAATAGAAGCCGTACAAGCGGATCCAAATAATCCAGGCACGATATACGCCGCCTTTGGGTCTGGTAATTTATGGAAAACGACCAATAATGGATTGACTTGGAAACCCATTTTTGACAATCAAGCCGCACAAGGTATTGGCGACATTGCCCTTGCCCCTTCCAATCCGAATATTATTTATGTCGGAACGGGTGAAAGTTTGCGCAAAAATCGAAATTTCACCATGCCTGGCACAGGTGTCTACCGTTCGGATAATGGCGGGGAAACTTGGCAGCATTTAGGTTTAGACAACACTTGGCATATTGGCGAAATAACGGTGCATCCAACGAATCCAGACATTGTATTTGTCGCCGTCTTAGGGAAATTTTGGACAAAAGGAAATGCCAAAGGTTTGTATAGAAGTACCAACGGGGGTAAAGATTGGGAACGGGTATTATTTGTCGATGACAATACCAGAGCGAATGATGTGGTTATTGCGCCAAGCAATCCCAATATTATCTATGCATCTATGTGGGAGAATGATATTACCAAACCCTTGATGGAAAGTGTATATGGTCAAAAAAGTAGTATTTATAAAAGTGAAGATGGCGGCACCACTTGGCAAAAAATAGCGAATGGTTTACCGACACATAATAAAATTGGCCGAATTGGCTTAGCTGTTTCCTACCAAAATCCAAATAAAATCTATGCTTTGATGGATAATCGAGACAATAAAAGAATGGAAGCAGCAGAAGTTTATAAAACAGAAGATGGTGGTGCATTGTGGCAAAAAACGCATAATAAACCCTTAATGATTTTCCCCGGTATTGGTTGGTATTTTGCAGATATGTATGTCAATCCACAAAATGATGAAGAAATTTATGGTTTAGGGGTTAGGATGGCAAATAGTACGGATGGTGGCAAAACCTTTAATTTAGTTGCCGGCAATATCACCCATATCCAACCTAGCAAAGCCCAGACCCTACATTTAGACCATTGCGAATTATGGATAAATCCCAACAATCCCAATCATTTGCTTTTAGGTAATGATGGCGGTTTATATGTCAGTTATGATAAAGGCGAAAATTGGCTGCACCATAATAATATCCCCGCAGGCGAGTTTTATACTATCACTTTGGACAATCAATACCCTTATAATATTTATGGTGGCACACAAGACGATGCAACTGTTTTTGGGCTTTCCAAAGAATGGGATGCAACAAGAACCGACGCTTGGAAATATTTGTGGGTAGACGCTTGGAGTGGCGGCGATGGTTGTGTCACACAAGTTGACCCTGACGACCCGAATACGGTTTATTTTAGTATGCAAAATGGCGCTATTCGGAGAAAAGATAGGACTGCCGATACGTCTAAATATATTTCCCCAAGAGGGATTCCCCTTTTAAAAGACAAACTGCAATATAATTTTGTCACCCCTTATTTCATTTCTCCCCACGATTCCAGAACCATTTATCATGGCGGCAATCACTTAATGAAATCCATCAATCGAGGCGATACTTGGGAACAAATTAGCCCTGATTTATCCGTTTCTGCCAATCCTACTAAAAAATCGACCGCAGCGGGTATGATTGCCGAATCCAAATTAGAAGCGGGTTTATTATATGTAGGTACTGACCATGGCGCATTTTGGTGTAGCAAAAATGATGGACAAGATTGGACAGAATATTCCAATGGTTTAGCTAATCAATATATTCGCAGTATTTGCCCTTCTAATTTTCAAACCGCTAGAGTTTATGCAGCTATGACGGGCATCAATGAAGATGATTTAATGCCTTATTTATATGTTTCCAACAATTATGGCGAAACTTGGCAATCCATTACCAATAATTTACCCAATGCGCCAATAAATGTTATTTTAGAAGACCCGAGTCAAGAAAATATTTTATATGCGGGCACACATCGAGGCGTCTATATCTCCATGAATCGTGGACAATCTTGGGATTTATTGGGCGATGATTTGCCTGTGGTAAGTGTAGCAGATTTGGCTATTCAAGAACGAGAACAGGAATTGGTCGTCGCTACCCATGGACGAGGGATTTATACTTTTGATTTGGGCGTGCTTTATGAACTGGCAGATTTAGGTTTTCCTTTAGAAGCCAACCATTTATTTACCGTTCCTAATGCACAATTTCCTAAGCGGCGAGATACCCATAATGATATTGATAAAAGTACGGTGGAGAAAACCGTTTTTAGTTTTTGGTTGGTGGAGGCTGATACCGTTGAATTGGTTATTTTAGATGATGCGGATAAAGTTGTTTGGACGAAGGAGATTGATGGGCAGCAGGGGTTGAATCAGTTTCGGTGGGATTTGGTGGTGGAACATGTGGAGAGTGATACCGCTTATTTTGTGGCGTATGAGCGGTATTTGGATACTGGTGGGTATTGGTTGCATTTGAAGAAAGATGAGGTGATTTTGGAAGCGGCTTTTAGTGTTTTGGGGTGGTGATTTGGGTTTTATTACTTATCAAATATAATGGGTTACTTTTCACCGAATAAAAAAATAACAAAGTCGATTTTCAAACTAGACTTGAAACCTATATTCTCAATTCCCTAATCCTAAAAGAAAATAATAAACTGTCCGACAATAAACACTTTATCCAATTTGTCCATTTATTTTATGCTAGGATAAGTATTTTTTTTACCTTTTAAAATCCAAAGGTCTTAAAATTTAAAAAGCTATCCTTTATTATGAAAAATCAACTATCCGTTTTTAGTATTCTAGTTGCGATGCTATTTCTAGGAACTTTTTGTGCAACACCTAAAAAAACCTCAGATAAAGTAGCAGAAGCAGCCACAAAAACAGAAGTTACTGCCACGGAAAAACCAACCGACCCTCCATTTATTGCTGCCATAAAAGAAAAGATAAAAGGCAAAGAAAATCTGCCAGCAGAAGAAGTCTTTGAAAATATTCAAGTCTTAAAAGGAATGCCTGCAGGCCGAGTTATTCCAATTATGCAACGAGCCTTTAACCAATCCTTAGGGGTAAAATGCAATCATTGTCACGAATTTGGAAAATGGGCAAGCGAAGTCAAACCAAATAAACAAATAGCAAGGGACATGTGGGTAATGACAGGGCAGATTAATCGGGAATTATTGGCAAATATCAAAAATTTACAAAGTACTCAACCAGCTATTAATTGCACCACTTGTCATCGAGGCGAAGCTATACCTGCACAGCGGATGTAGTTACTTTAAAATAACACTCGATATTTTAGGAAATTGGTATCTCGTCCTCTCCTAACGACCGTTATTACTGAGCGATCGTTAGGAGAGGACAAGATATTGGATTCGAGCTTGGAGACTCGAACCATCAAAGTTAGGGGCTATGATTAGAACAGCTGCGTCAACTGATAAATCCCCAAAACAACAAAAACCACCCCTACAATCTTATTCGTATATTTCACAATCTTACCAATCCGAGCCAAGATATAATGCCCCAATTCTGCATAACCAATAAAGACTGCCAAAGCACCTAAAGCAGACCCAATCGAAAAGACAATAATATTCGTTTGATTATCAAAAGTCATATCATAATTCGCCAACCATAAAGCGATAAATAACCAAAAAGGAATAATTAAAACATTCATGGTTGCCACTATAAACCCTCTACCAAAATCGAAATAATCATATTTTTCTGTTGGCGCAGTTGGTGGTTGACTTTCTTTGAGAAAGTTATAGCCACCAAAACAAAAAAAGACCACCGTCGCAAAAACTTGCATGTAATAATTAGTCGCCACACTTTCTTGGAAAAAGGTCAATCCATAGAGTGCAATATAGGTATAGACAAACTCCATGACCGTTGCGCCAAAAGAAAGCATATAGCCTGCTTTTTTGCCCGCTGCCAAGGTTCTCTGCATAATGGTTAGGGTAATTAAACCAGTTGGTAAGGAGCCTACGGCGCTGATGAGGAAGGAGACGATGAAGTATAGAGCGATATTCATGATTTGAGTTGCGAGTTGCGGGTTGCGAGTTGCGGGTTAGATTGGAATTGGTGCTTGATATTTGAGTAAAATAACTGGTATTAAATTACTTTTCAAATATTAAACAAATACTACTGTCCAACTCGTAACCCGCAACTCGCAACTCGACTATCCATTAAATTTTTCAAAAGGTACTAGCTTATTTAGAAAAGCTGCAAAATTTTCAGCTAGTTGAATATCTTCTTTCATTTCCATGTCTAGCCAAGTAACAATTGGTTCTATTCCTTCTTGTCTATAATCTATGGTAATACAGCCATTTCTATCACCGCATAGCACAATTTGGTTTTCGGGTAAACCCCATTCTTGGGTGAAACGGATGGAATCTAAAATATTAAATTCGCTGGTGTCTCGTTCTTCTGTTTCTTCTCCTCCATCCAATAAATCAATCCCAAATAATTCTTCTACAGAGACGTGGTTATCCGCCCAAGAAGTTTTGACGGTTGTTGGGCAAACCAACCCTTGGGTCTCTCCGCCATTTTGGATATTTAATAAATTGATATAGCTCGCTGGCAATTTTAAGCCTAGTAATGCCTCTGCTTTTTGTACTATTTCAGGAGTTAAATCAGTATTCGGTTGATAGGCACTGTACCAAAATTCTTTGTCTAAATTCATAGAGTTGTTTTAAAGTGTTAATTCGGTTGCCAGTTACCTGTTACCCAATATCCGTTTATTCGTCAAACTGGTAACAGGAAACTGGAAACCGTCAAATTTTCGCCGCTTCCAAATACTCATTATATCGGCGATAACTGGCACGCATTTCTGTCAAATTCATTGCGGCTATTCCTTTTTTATGTTGCACTCTGCCAATGTTATAAATAATTTTAAAGTGGCGATATATATCTCGATAGGCTTTCCAAACAGGATATGCTGGGTCATAAATATGCGCAGGTTCGCCCGCTACGCCATTGAATTCCAAAATACTTATCCCTTTTCCTTCTTCTAATAATTCAATGCTTTCACATTTCAAATCAAACCGCCCATAATAAATACCTTCCATTTGAAAAGCTATTTTATCAAAGACTTGTTCTAGTTTTTCACTATGCAAATGATTACCATTTAAGAAGGTCGTTCCTCTACTATGATTGCCAATCGGTTCTAATTCCACTTCTTCTCCTTTGGCAGGAATCCGTTCTAAAATAGTTCGGTAATTTGCCTGAAAACGTGCCAATTGTAATCTTGCTCTAGGCTTTTTACGCATTAAATCGCCTATTATTGATTGACCGTCACCAATTACAAATAACGTTCTTTTAATGCAAATAGACGTAATCTGACCTTTCTTTGCATCGGGCATTCTATGATGCAAGACACTTAATTCTATTGGGGAAGTAATCAATTCTTGGATGATAAAAGGGGCATTTATTTGCTTTAGGTAATCGTTTAAAGCTGCTTCATCTTTAATAATTTCTACTAAAAAACCTCTTTCTCCTACGTCTGGTTTGGCTATAAACGGGAAGTTAATGCCTGCTGTCTTTCCAGCATTTATAATATAAGTAGGTGATTGATTCTCTTTTGCTATAAAAACAGTTTTGGGTATGACTTCTTTCGGAATTCGATTAAGGATATTTATTTTAGATTCCCCAAAAACGCCACCTGTTTCAATCACGGGATTGACTGGCGTAAAATAAAATAATCGGCGAGACCGAATGGCAAAATATAAATAGAAAAAAGCAGCAGGTGCATAGACCACAAAACTGGGCCAATATTCCCAATGCATCAGTTTTATAAAAAATGTAGATTGCCAAAAAGGTAGGCGTTGCCGCTCAGATTTTTTCATTCACTAAAATTAGCATCCATAAAAGCTGCAAAGATGCAATGTTTTTTATCTTGGATGGTTTTTACCACAGATTTTTTTATCTCGGATTCATTTCATTGCGAATTTCCCCACGAATGAACCTCCCCACGAATTTTTTAAATGCAAGTATCAAATTCAAAACTCTAACCAAAGGTATTTGAAATTTTTCATCCTTTATTATACTGCATTTGATGTTGAATTGTCGAATTTGCCAAGCCAAAATCTTTTGGAATAGCATCCGCCGCATTTAATAAAGTCAAGCCTACTCGAATTAATGCCAAATGATGGGTTGTGTGCTCATAATTATGCAATAATTCTCTATTGAAATTGGTCAAAATGGGCGTTTCGGTAGGCAAGGATGTTTTTAGAATTAGTTTTTTGGATAAATCAATTTTCTTTATTTTTTCAATTATATCTTCCAACACCTTCAAAGCTACTTGTGGATTTTTTTCTATTAATTCGTTTCTTTCTCTATTATCGTAACAAATTTCTCCAGTCGTAGATTGCGCTAATAAGCATTGGTAGCATTCTAAAAAATGCCTCGTATGCTTGCCTATCGTACCATTAGACATTTCTGCAATTGGTTGTTGATAGGCAGCAGCCGTAATATTTTCTAGATAGCTTTTAGTTTGGTTGAGATAATGAACAGTTTCCTTAATCAAGTTGCAGTATTTATTTAGTGTATCATTCAAATGGAGGAGATGTAGTCAAAACGTCTCAAAATTACAATAAGTCTTGTACGTACTTATAAAAATACCGCTAAATTCCTTATTTTGTCCTCATAGAAACAGCTATTCGACTTTTTTTAAAGTTTAGTCAATTAGGATAAATGAACGCTTAACGACTAAAAAACGATTAATTCATGGCTTAAGGCACTTGTGATACCTCTTTTACCATTTATAGCTCCTCCTTCCTCCAAGAGAAGCAACCTTTTCTATCAAAAAATCTCTTTATATTTGAGAACTAGATAGTGGAATAATTACTATCTTAGCCCAAACCCTTAATTTAAACTCTTTAATGTCCTTAGAAAAACGACAATTAGCAGCCATTTTATTTGCCGACATCGCCGGTTATACTGCATTGATGCAGGAAGACGAAGCGAATACGGGTAGGCTATTGTCGAAATTTCAACAAGCATTGGAGGAACAAGCAGCAGAATGTAACGGACGCATCATCAACTTTTATGGAGATGGCTGTTTGGCTATTTTTAATAGTCCAATAGATGCGGTAAGGTGTGCTGGGTCTTTACAGGTTATTTTTCAAAAAAGCCCAAAAGTGCCTGTTCGGATTGGTTTACATGCAGGCGATGTTATTTTTAAAGGCGATAACATTTATGGAGATAGTGTTAATTTAACTTCTAGAATAGAATCTATTGGCGTACCAGGATCTGTTTTATTTTCGGAAACAATCAAACAATCATTAGATAATCATCCTCATTTTAAAATAGCTGCTTTAGGCAAATTTGATTTCAAAAATATTAAGCAAACTACGCCTGTTTATGCTTTAGCTAATAAGGAATTTGCTGTTCCAGATAAACGAAGAATCACAGGAAAGTTAGCTAAAAAGCCAACCAGTACCGTTCAAAAAATAGCGACAAGTGCCAAAGCGGTATTTGCTGTTTTAGGCTTAATCGCGGTTCTAGTTGCTTTTAATTTTCCAGCGTTAAAAACGTTATTGAGTAATACTTTTGGCGAAACTTCTTTAAAAGAGAAAAAGGTCGCCGTGATGTTTTTTGAAAACGAAACGGGCGAAGAACAATTAAATGGCGTCGGTAAAATGGCAGCCGATTGGATTACCCAACAATTGATGAATATTGAAGAAACCAAAGTGGTTTTACCTTCTAATGTTCGTAGTAATATTCACTTAGCGACAGCTTCTCTAGAAGGCATGCAGAAATTTGCCAAAGCAACGGGTGCAGAGGTGATTATTAATGGCAGATATTATCAATCAGGCGAGAATCTCATTTTGCAAGCCCAAGTAGTTAATGTCCAAACAGGTGAAATAGTCCATGCCTTAGAAAAACCTATTATTGGCGATAAATCAGACCCTTTACCTTTGATTCAAGAAGTTAGTGAACGATTGACAGGTTTTTGGGCAGTTCAAGGACGCAAACAATTTACGGAGAAACCACCGAAATTAGGTGCTTACCAAGCTTATTTAGAAGGCAGAAAATATTGGGGCATTAGCTACGAAAGAGTGGAAGAATATTATATGACTGCTTATAAAATTGATTCTACTTTTATCGTGCCTTTAGTTGAATTAGTGGCTTCCAAAATCAATGAATCAGATTATTACTCCGCAGATTCTTTATTAAATTTTGTCTTACAACGAAGTGATAATTTATCTAAGGTCCATCAATTACAAACAAGAGCTTATAAAGCACAATTACGAGGAAATTTGCAGGAGGCCGTCCAATATTGGGAAGAGATTTATGCCATAGATGCGCAAGAATTTATTACGGTAACCAATCTAAGTCGGCAGTATTTAAATACCAATCAAGTACAAAAAGCTTTAACGGTTTTAGAACAATATGATGTATCGCATTTAGATTTTCAGGAATGCATGTCTTGCCAAGAATATTATGAATTATTGACCTATGCCCATTTCCAAAAAGGCAATTTCCAGCAAGTGACGAGTATTGTAGAAGGGTTTAGTTTTGACATACGAGAAGGGCTTATCGCCAATTATTATTTAAAATCCTTAGTGAACATTGGGGATTTTGATAAAGTCTATGAAAAAATGGGACTCTATTTAGGCGAAGATTTAAGTTTTAATGGTGGTAGACAAAGTGCAGGCTTACTATTAGTGGGGATGCTCTTTGAATTAGACAAACTCAATCAAACCGATGTACAGAAAATAATGGCGAATCTTTTGATTAATTACGGGGAAGATAACGACGATGATTGGTTGAGTAATTATTATATTGGAATAGGCTTATATAATAAAAAAGAGTACGCAGAAGCTGCAGAATACTTCCAAGATTTTTATCAACGATTTAAAGCAGTTCCGATGATTATTGACCTTGGTTTGGCTTCTTTAGCCGCTTGTCATATCCAACTGAGAGAAGATGATAAATTAGAAAGTATTTATCAATATTTAAGTACTTATGAGCATCCTTATGCTGCCAGTTATGTGAGTTATGCCAAAGCTAAGATGGAAGCGCAATTAGGTCATACCGATAAAGCAATTGCCCTTTTAAAACAAAGTAAAGCAGAAGGGCAGGAGTTTTTATGGTTTAAATTTCAAAATGATCCTTTTTTAGCGCCTTTGTTTGGGGAGGATGGATTTGAGGAGTTGGTGAGTAACACAACGCTGTGAGTTGCGACAGATAACCACATCGCTCTGCACAACTCACACAGTTATGTTACTACTATATCTTAAGGACTTATTCTTCTTCTGCCTTCTGTTTTTTCACCATTTCTTCCACATCTTTTAACAATTGTTTGGCATCGTAAACAATTCCATCCTTAATCGTATATTTTACGCCTCCCACTCGTTCCAATTTACCTGTATCATCATTTAATCGTTGAAAACCTGTGCCGTATAATACCTTTAAGTTTTCAATAGGATTTTCTTCTACAATAACGATATCCGCTAATAAACCTGGTCGAAGTACGCCAAATTCGATGGGCTTTCCTTTTGGTTCAAAGATAGCTTGTGCGGCATGCATGGTTGCCCCACGAATAACCTCTAACGGATGAAATCCTGCCTCTTGCAATAATTCCATTTCTTCGATATAACCAAAGCCCCATAAATTATAAATAAAAGAAGCATCATCACTAACCGTAACTCGACCTCCCGCATTTTTATAATCATTTAAAAAAGACATCCAAACTCGATAAAAATTCTTCCAAGCAATTTCATCCCAAGAGGTCCAATTAAAGAAATAAGAGCCATGACTGGTTCGACTTGGATAATAAAAACGATGCAAAGAAGGTAAGGTATAGATATCATGCCATACCGCATTTCGTTCTTTCATTACATCTCGTCCTGCTAGATAAGCGGTCATCGTAGGGTCAATAATAAAGTCCAATTCCAAAAATTCTTCGATAAGCGCATTCCATTCTTTACTACCTCTAGGATGAATTTTGTCCCAATTATGCGCTACTTGGCTAAAACGGTCTTGTTCATCATTATAATTAAAATCAGGTGTCCAATGCTGAATATCTTGGTCTTTATAAAGGGCTTCAAACAAACCATAATAATGGGTCAGATTATCCAATCCCATCCGAGCAAAATCTAAGGCATTTGTTTCCCCAACCATGGTTTGCGCAATATGCGCCACTGTTCCCATTTTATGTTTATGCGCCTCATCTATTGCCGCTTTTAACGTAGCAGGGTCATGGCTAAAGAACTTTAAGCCTTCTACGCCTTTTTTTGCGCCCCATTGTACCCATTCTCTTGCTTTTTCTGGGGTATAGACCACGCCTCCTTCCCAGTCTTCTCCTGAACCTAAAGTATGGAAAGCAACGATTCTAGGGGCTACTATCTCATTTTTGGCACTCCGTTTCTTTTCACTTTGCGTCCAATTTACTCCTGCGGCAGGTACGCCTCGAATCGTAGTTATCCCATGACCCATCCATAATTTATAAGGATAAGTAGCATTTGGCGACTTTTTTGCCCCTCCAACATGCGCATGTAAATTGATAAAACCGGGCATCGCATAATGCCCCGTTGCATCTATTTCTTTCGTAGCACCTTGCGGTCTACCTTTTTCATTAATGGGAATATAAGGCACACCCACATTCGCAATCTGTACAATTTTGTTACCTTCGATAACAATATCCATTGGTCCTCTTGGCGGCGCACCAGAGCCATCTATAACATTAACACCTCTGATAATCAATCGCTCAAAAGGGCCTTCGCCCTCTCCTTCTGCTCTATCTGGCGCAGGGTTTAAGGGGTTTTGAGCATAACTGATTCCTGAAAAGAATAGAATTAAAATTAAGGTAAGTAGGTTGGTTTTACATTTCATTTTATTAAATTTAAGCAGACAAAAATTAATATCTGAATATGAAGATAATTAAATAATTGATTATTCAGATATTAGTAGATTCTAGTGTAATGTGTTTACATGCTTTTCTCTGCGAAACTCTGTGTAACAACTACTTTATTTTAATTATTCCACAGAGTTACCCGAAGTTTTCACAGAGTTACGCAAAGTCAAAACAACGCGTATCTTTGACATTAGAAAGAACTATTTTGAGTTTTGTTTTCTGTACAACTCCATTGTTTATCAAATAATTCAAAACAAAAAAGGGACTTTCATACCTTATCGTATAAAAATCCCTTTTCCTATTTTTAAAAAGAATTCGCTAATTACATTACACTAGCTCAGCAGTTTTTCGCTCAGGCACAACATGCATCCAAGCCAAAGGCAAATTCACGCCCTGCATTTTCAACGCCTGTACGCGATACAAATAAGCTGCACCAAGCATAATATTTTCTGCGACATCTACTGCTTGTCGATTTTCGTAATTTTCTAAATAAGTCCCTTTCACCCAGTTATTAAATGCGCCCATGGCAGGGCCACACCAAATTTGGTAATCCATTGCCCGACCTTCTTTTCCAGAATTTGCCCAATTAGAGGACAAACCTAAATACCATCGGAAAATCAATGCCATTTTTCGCTTAGGATTATCATTCGCTCGCTCAATCTGTTCAGGGTCTCTTTCATTAAAGAAGTCCACACAATATTGCCAAATCGTCTCTAAAGGCGCTCTAAACACTTTCTTTTCCAAGGTGGCTCTTTCTTCCGCAGGAATCTCATCAATGGAATTATAACGGGTATAATATTCGTATAATTTCTTCGCTCTTGGCCCAAATAACGACCCTCTTTTTAAGACTTGTAGTTCTACCCCCATTTCAAACATGTCCGAAGCTGGTGCCATGGTTACATCTGTCGAAGCGACCGTCGATAATAATTTTCGCACATGTTCAGAAGTGCCTGCTTCTACACATGCTTGGTTGACTGACCCAGTTACAATATATGCTGCCCCCATCATAAAAGCGGCTAAAGCGGAGGCGGGTGTAGCAATTCCACCTGCTGCACCAACACGAATCATTTTAGCATAGCCATATTCTTGTTGCAATTCATCTCTCAATTTAATAATCGTTGGAAACAAAGCCACTAATGGTCGATTATCCGTATGTCCACCAGAATCGGCTTCGACGGTAATATCATCTGCCATCGGCACTTTTTTGGCTAATTCTGCTTGTAATGGAGTTATTTTACCTTGTGCCAATAAGGCTTGTAACATTTTATCTGGTGCTGGTTTCATAAAGTGTGCCGCTACCTCCAATCGAGATATTTTGGCAATTACTTTATTCCCACAAATGATATTCCCCTCGGTATCTTGACTTAATCCCGCAACTCTATAATGCACAATACTTTCTGAAAGTCGCATATAAGCAGAAGCCTCTACTACTTTGACCCCTCTTTCGATAAATAATTTAACCGCTCCTTCCTCCAATGCTTTTTCGGTCGGACTATTGATTAAATTAAAGGCATAAGTCTGCGTAGGCAAAGCTGCTTGGATTTTATCAATCGCTTGATTCACTCGCCTTGGCACTAAACCTGCTGCTCCAAAAGAACCAATCATATTGGCTTGTCCCATCGCAATAACCAATTCTTCAGAAGCAATGCCATTAGCCATTGCACCCGTTTTATAGGCATATTTGACATTATAATCTGTTTGGAAAGTTGGGTCGCCTAATTGCGTTGCCGTTAAAGGCGCAACCATCGCTAACATTTCTTGCCCTCTACCTTCGGCTGCAATTTCTCCTTCATTGGTGACCCCAATTCTTCCACCAAAATCTTTGACGACATAGCATGGAAGATGGGTATTATTTAATTTTTTTTGAATGCCTACTGCATCGAACGCTACGGAACGGGGTGAGCCTTTCCAGTTTAGGGGTAGTGATTTGCCTATGTGTGTTAATTGCATATTTACAAGATGACAGGATTTTGCAGGGTGAACCAAATTAAAACGAGGTCATGCTACATCTTCCTTTTGAAAATTGAAAATTATAAATTGAAAATTTCTTTCTATTCTTCATGCCAAGTATACTCCATATAATTAGCCGTCTTTCGAGCCTGTTCTATCCCATATTGTTTTGCAACAACATGCAAAGCCATTTCAATTCCAGCCGAAATACCGCCCGAAGTTATCACTTTTCCATTATCTACATACTTTGTACCCTTAATTATTTTTGTATTGGGCGCAACGGCTGCTAATTCATCAAATGCACCGTGATGAGTGGTGGCAGATATATTTTCTAATAATCCGCTAGTTGCTAAAACCAGAGAACCTGTACAGACAGATAGCATTAATTCGACTTGTTCAAATTGTGCTTTTATCCAATCTTTAATGGCTTCGTTATTCATTTCTGTTCGAGTTCCAAAGCCGCCAGGGATTAATACCATATCAAATTTTTCGTTGGTATCAATGAGTTTGTTCGGAATTACTTGGAAGTTATTTCTCGCTTTGACTACGCCTTCTTCCTCAGCTATTAAGCAAACATCGTAGAGTTTATTGCCTGCTTTGTCGTAACTAACTGAAAATACTTCAAATGGACCAGCGAAGTCTAAGACTTCTACTTTATCGAAAATTAGGATGGCTACTTTTTTCATTTATTCTTTTTAAATGTTTTCAGGGTCTTTTATTATTCCCAAATCTTTTACTAAGGCAAATATCAGAATTCCAATTAAAATAAGAATAACATGAATAATAAATTTAGTAGAAAATAATTCTTCTTTTCCTCTTCCTAAATATTCCAATAATATTCCTATGACAACAAGACCACCACTACCAATCAAAAATAACCCCGCCCAAATTTTTACAGCTACTTTAGTGTACCTATTTTTGGAAATAAGTATATACAAAACAATTCCTTGAATTAAAATAGGAGAAAGTCCAATTATACTTTTTGTCTGAATTGTTGCGTATAAATTATAAATGAAAAATAGGCTAATTATTCCAATTAAAGCATTACAATAACCTTTATTTTCTACTACTAATCGTTTCATTTTGTATTTGAGTCTTTATTCAATATCTTGGTTTTAGCTTCCGCAGAAGTTAAAACAGGTATAATTTCAAAATCCGCTAAATCGTTCCAATTTGCTATCCAATCTTGTAGTTTTTCTAGGCTTTCACTTTCCATTATTTGATAACAAGTTTCTATATTTTCATCTATCCAGCTATTGATGTAAGTTACGCCTTTGGGCAACATACGTCCTTTTTTATCGAACCTTTGATAGAGTTCTAGAATTTTATCTTTTTTGAAATGTTCGATGATTAAATATCTCATCCTATTCTATCTTTTTCTAATAACCTTAGAATAAACTCATCATATTCATCTCTCATTAGTATTCCTTATTTCGAGTATTCAATAAATCCAAACTAATTCTAACGTAGGTATTAAAAAAGCGATTTTTGTAAAATGTTGATTTTCCGCTTGCTTGAATGCCTATGAAGATTATTCCTTCCATTTGAGCTTACCCTTTATATAATTTTACAATTTTAGCACAACCTCCATTTTTTTCTCTTTCAAAAAAAAGTTGAATTTTATTAGCTTTTTCAGCAGGATAATCAAGCATTGCTTTTTCCAATTCTTCTTTTTCTAATTGAAGAATAAACGTTATTATTTCGATTTCTTCCTTAGTCAATCCTTTAAAAACATCCTTGTAATGTGCATCAAAAAAGCCATAATCTTCCCAAATCATTAAATTTAATAAATCTCCCCAAAAGTCTAATATATCGATACGTAATTGGCTTCTATCTAAAGTAATATATTTATAGAAAATTTCTTCTACCATCTCCCCTATTTCATCCCTAGAATTAGGTACATTTTCTATCTCTTCTATCACAACGGTTAAAAAAGCCCTATAAATTGCAAATAATTCAAAAATATTTGCATCTTTCACCAACATTTGCGCTTTTTCAGCCAGTCTATCCGTAACCCATATTTTTTTACTTTCACCAACAAAATAAGAGTATTCAATTTGATCCCAAAAGTCCATTATGTAATCTAATGGGCTTGCATCTACCATTTCGTCTTCGCCGTGATAATAAATACCATCTCCTTTAATAGCTGTTTCTCTCTTTTCGGATCTTAAATTCATTACCCTCGTCTTATCTTCCTCTTCTATATCCATCAAGAGCACCTTCTTTTGTGCTTTTTCCAATTGTTGCTCTAAAAAAACTGTTCCTTTCGTTTCTTGTATTTTCTCTATAATATCGGAAGAGGTCAAACTATTTGATGATAAATGTTGACGAAAGAATTGAATTTGACCATACAATGATTCAAAATTATACATCAAAAATGTAGACTGTTTACTTTTCCTTTTAAGTGTCTCTATTAGTTTATCCCAATCACCTTTAAATCCTTCGCTTTCTATTATTAATGAAATCCAAAAATCCCAATAATAGATTTTAAACACCTTTTCTAAATGAGCAAACTTAACCTCAGTCAAATAATCTCTTCCATATTTATAAAATCTCATCATATTATAAATTTAGTTTCTATCCCTCCTCAATCCCCAAAGCCAAATCCGTCACCTGATAAATCCGCATTGTCCCATTCCACAAATAAGCATCGCCAATAATCGCCAATTGGTCACCTCGTTTTTCAATCGCTTTGATATGTACTTCCAAATTCATCTCCGCAGGTTTCCATAAAATTTGCCCTCTATATTTCCAAACCGTTTTATGATTTTTTAATTGGACAAATTTAGGGGATGTAAATTCCTTTCCTAAGTCCTGTTGTAGGGCAAAAGTCTGCATGGCTTGTAAGATTGCCTCTACCCCTAGTGAACCAGGCATTACAGGGTCTTGGTAAAAATGGCAGGTAAAGAACCAATCATAAGTATTCACCAATTTAGTCGCATGAATATAGCCTTTTCCATGTTTACCGCTATTTTTTGCAATCAATAATTTATCAACTAATAGCAATTGTTCGCCCGCTAATTTATAATGCGGTTTATTGGCTGGCGCTTTGAATAATTTCATTTTTCCATACAAAGAATCCATCTTGATTTGCATATAATTTTGGGTCGTCAAACCTTCGGATACATACCATGCAGGGAAATCTTTGCCATTATCCAAACCAACTTGCGATGCCAATGCTTCACCAGGGAAAAAGCCGAATGACGATTTTCCTTTATAAAATACATGCCCATCAATCGAACATTCAAAAGTATAGTTTTGCAAAATCGTTCCGCCCAAAGCCACAGAAGAGGCTAAGACTGCTTTATTACTAATCGTTTTGCCTCTAAAATCTGTGCCTGTAGGTAAGTCAAACATTTCTCCGTCACCATCTAAATTCCTGAAATACAGATTTTTATCAGGGAATTTCAAAGTACTGCCTAAATAAGCGCCTAATAAACCACAAGGCTGCAAAGCAATTTCCATTAACACAGAATAAGGCATCGTTACTGCCGAATTTTGTTCATAATACCAAGCATCTACAGGCACATCATATTCGGCATAACAAGTCGATGGCTTTTTGAAAAAATGTCTTTCCCCATCTATTTTTAAAATTCTAGAAATAACTTGTAAATCGGTATTTGGCTGTCTTGAAACCGTTCTGCCATCATAAACAGCGAATTCTTCTCCAAAACATTTTGACAAATCATCTAGGGCAAAAGTGGTAATATCTAGTTCATTCATCAACGCCCCTTCTGAACGTGGCGAAATTTCTACATCAGCCGTTGTCTCCAAATATTTAGGATTGTCTTTTTCTCTTAATTGCAAGCCTAAATTTTCAAAATGAACTGTCACTACTCCATTAGAAATAATCTCTAAATCACCAATTACATACGGATTTGGAATCAAACCAATTTCCTTAATTTCTAATTTATAAATCAATTTGGTATCTACGCCAGGTACTACTTGTTTGCGACATCTTACCTTTTGTGGCACATCAAAAACAGGTTGATACCGAGCATCTTTCACCAAACGTTGTAAGCCTAAATACAACATAAAAAAGCGTAATAAATTACCACCACCTTCTGCCTGAAGTGAACCCGCCAATACTTCATCATCTCTAAAGTGGCATGGGAAGTACCAATCGTCGGGCGCTAAATCTTTTTCCGCTATAATATAACCCAATCCATAAGCACCACCTCGAATATCAACGGAGGTAATGCGGTCAATCATCAATATTTTCTCAGGCGGCAGTCGTAAGGAAGAATTGCGACCATTGGCATAATAGCCAACATCTTCAAAACACTTCTCCATGTCACCATTAATTAAATGGCGCAAATCCTCTTTTGTAAATGCCGTCTTAGGGGTTTTTAAAAGTGGTGTAAAATGCCGTTTTGTAGCATTTTCTCTAATTTTATTTTCTTTATCGGTATAAACGACACCATTGCCGCTTTCTAATTCTTCGTCCCTAAAAAAGCCTGCACAGCCACCATCCATTTTTAACACCAATCTATCTTCTACATAACATCGGTAACTAAAAAAGAAGAGTAGATTTTCGCCATTTCTCACAAAAGAATTAATCGAAATATCGTAGCGCAAAGTCTGCCCTTCAAAAGGCAAATCATCCACAAAAGTCAACGTACAATCCAATAAGCGATAAACTAAATTGCCTTTATTGGTCAAATCAATGCCCAAATAAGAAATCAATAATAAATCACATTGTCCCGATTCTACGGATACCGCCCAAGGAATTTGTCTATCCGTCGTAAACCAAGCATTGTGTGGAATATCGTATTCCGTTTGCATTGTCGATGGTTTGTATTCTCCCAATTTCCCTTTCAAGCCTGTTACTCGGCTTACCAATAAATAAGGATTCATCGGTAACATCACCCTTCTTGAATAAGTGTCGATAATCGCATATTCTGGGCCAAATACATTAGCTATTTTTCCTTTAGCAAATTCTTCCAAATCTTCTTGTGTGAAGATGATTTCTTTGCCCTTGAGATGTTCGTCTGTGGAGAAATTATGGATTTTTAATCCATTTTCTCCGATGGTATTGGTGGTTGATTTAACTGGTGCTAAAGTGCTTGTCATATTTTTAGTTGTTTCTTGTTGCGAGTTGCGAGTTGCGGGTTGCGGGTTGATAGATTGAATCCTCTCCTTATTATTAGAAATTGAATTGAATTTATCGAAATTCCTCCCCCCAGCCCCCTCCACAGGGAGAGAAGCCTTGTGCCTCTTTTGAATATTTGTAGTTAACTTATTACTTATATTTTTTCGAGAAATATCCTTTTGTGAAATAGAATTATTTTCTTTATTACTAAAATGAGTATTTGCTACAAGATTTTTGCTACCTATTTCTACTAGTTCCAACTCTGGCACTAATGTCTCAATTTGCTCCAGAGTCTCTCCCCCTCTGGAGGGGGTCGGGGGGAGGAATTCAGCAACTACTTCTTTCCGCTGCAAATGCTTAAATTGCTCCTTCATCTCAGCACTCAACAATACCTCAAAAATCCGTTTACCACCAACTTCTATCTTCTTCATAAAAGTCCGCTTAGTCTTTACCTCCGACACATCTGCATACAAACTAGATAAATCCAACTCCATTCCATGACTCACCAATTGCGCCAATAATTCAGCAATAGCTTGACTATCTGATTTTCCTTTATAGTTAATGCTCGTAGCTAAAAATTCTTGCCCTTTTAGATTTTCATTTACCCAACCTGTACAAGTAGCATTCGCTCCAACTTCTATAAAAATTCGAGTGCCTTCGGTATAAACGGTTTGGATTGTTTTTGGAAAATTGACCTGTTCGACACAAACCTGCGTAGAGTTTTCGGCAATCTTTAAAGCATCTAATGGTATTTTCTGTTGCGTAATACTAGAATAAAAATCTATCGCTGGTTTTTCCTGTAAAGGGAAATTGTGCATTTTAATTAAACCTGCTCTTTCTTTTGCACAAAAATGATGATGGATAATATTCTGAAAAGGAATTTCTACCGTGTGGCAATTTAACTGCTTGATAATTGCTTGACAAGCTGCTTTATCTCCAGAAATAATAACTTCTTTGGAGGTATTGATAAAAGTTAGGTAAACCTCTTCATGTTGTTCAACTAATTTTGCTACTTTATTTTTATCTGCTAAAACCACTAAACTCGTCCATCGTTCTTTCGCTTCTTTGGAACTTATTTTCCAATGTTCTGCCAATAATTCTAAATTCCCTGCAAAACGATTTTTAAAGATGGGTGAGTTCCTAAATTCATTCGTTTCATCGGCACTCCAAACACCTGTGGAATACCACATACTGCTGCATTCGCCCATGCTGTAACCGAAGGCAATTTGTGGTTCTAATTTGAAAACGTTTCTTAAAATATGGGTATAGGCTGCAGAGAAGAAAACGCCCGAAGACATCATCGCAATCGTATCTTGGTAGATGCTATTACTGGATGACTTCCCGTCATCCAGTAATTTTTCTTGGTTGTTTCCTTGTTCGAAATTATCCAGTAACGGGAAGTTACTGGATAATACTGGATACAAATACTTCGAATTCACATAAGTATCCAAATCGGGTTTTAAATCTCCAAATTGCTGAAATAATTGAGGAAATAGCTGAAATAATTCTCGCCCCAAACCTTCATAAGCCGTCGCTGAACCAGGATAAACAAAGGCTACTTTCCCTTTTTTGCCTAATGGATTTGGCGTAAAGTAACTGCCTTTAGGCGTTTTAATCGCTTTTCCATTCTTGAAAGCATTCGCTAATATTTTTTGGAAAAATTTGATTTCACCTGTTAATGCTTTTTTGCTTTTGGCAATTAAGACTACCCTATAATTAGTTATTTTAGTATTAGAGTTAGTATAAAACTGTTGAGCTAATTCAGCTAGTGTATTTTTGGTAGCTACCGCAATTTCTAAAGCCGCTAATTGCTGTTTAAGCTCAGCTTCATTATTTCCTTTTAGGGTAAATAATTTTTGTAACATCAACGTGTCGGACACTTTGAAAGTATCCGACACGTTGGTACCTAACTCGATATTTGAGTTTTTTTCTTCTTTGATGTTTGAAGATTGTATCTTCAAACCAATATTTTTTCCAACAATTACTGCATTTCTTCCGTCTTCGAGCCAAGGTCTAGCTGCATTTGTTCCATTCGGCAAAAATCGATGATGTAAACATAAAGTAGCTTTTATCAAATCTGCAATTCCAGAAGCCGCACAAGTATTTCCAAAATTTTCAGAAGCATCAAAAATAACAGCCGATTCAGCCTCATTCGTTGCTTTAATAAAGCCATCTATAACTCCATATATTTTATCATTTTTCGCTTGTTCCACACGTTTCAATACAATTGCTCCCGCCCCTTCTCCAAAAATTTGTCCTTGTTTTTGTTGATTTCGCAATAATACATTTTCCAAACTTCCAGCAAAATCAACGCCTCCAACTACAACTGCATCCACTTCTCCTAATGCCAACATATTCTGCGCAATCTCCAATGCTTTAAACACCGAATTATCCCCAGCCGAAACGGTAAATGCAGGACCATTAAAATCCCATAAAGCAGCAATTCGGCTTGCCATAATATTCCCTACAAAACTCGTATGTTGACTCGGTGTCTGTGACCCTTCTCGGAAATAAGCAGCATTTTTACATTGTTCTTCTAATGTTTTCAACTCTTCTTCCGTCAATTCAATCCCACTCTTTGCCAAAGCTGCTTTTAACTGCCACGTCAAATCCCACCGTGCCAAATAATGATGTATCGCCAATTCTGCTTCCATCGCAATTAAAACCGCTACATTCTGGCTTTCTGCCAAACCTGCATTTTTAATGGCATTATCGGCTACTTTTAAAATTAAAGCCTGTTGTGGTTCTAAAGTTTCCGCCTCTTTTGGTTGAATTTTATACCGTAATAAGTCTATTTCAAAATTATCAATATATGCGCCTTTCGGTGCTTTCCCATCTGCAAAACCAAAGTCTTTTAATAGTTTTTCATTTGCATCAAACCCTTTCCATCGTTCTTTTGGTAGCTCCGTAAATTGTTGTTTGCCTTCGTAGATGGTTTGGTAGAAATCGCTAAGGTTGGTACAGTTACCGAAGTGGGCGTCCATACCGATTATTGCCAATGGTTGTTGCTTTGTTGCGGTGTTGCCTTGTTGCGATGTTGCCAACTGCTTACTGCCAACTGCCGACTGCCAACTATTCACCACCATATGCGCATTCGTTCCCCCAAATCCAAAGGAATTTATCCCTGCTTGTCGGTTCTCTCCTTTCCACTCCGTCGGTGCTAAAATCATTTGTTTTCTACCAATCCAACCATTTTCTGCTTTGACTGCTTTCTCTAAATTAATATTGGAAGGAATAATCTCCTTTTCCATTGCCAATAAAACTTTGAGTAAGCCCGTCATTCCTGCGGCAGTCAATAAATGCCCCATATTGGATTTCACCGAGCCTAAAAGCGGCTTGGTTTTATGCTGTTCAAAAAAGTCGGCAATGGAGTTTAATTCGGTCACATCCCCTAGTGGGGTGCCAGTTGCATGACATTCTAAATAAGAGGTATTTTGTGGTAAGATTTCTTCTAAATCATACGCTCTTTCAAAGGCTAATTTCTGTCCTTTTGGATTCGGGCTTAATAAAAATTTCCCTCTACCATCATTCGATAAACCGATACCACCAATTACTCCTAAAATAGTATCGCCGTCTCGCTGTGCATCTTCCAATCTTTTCAATACGACCATTCCTGCCCCTTCGGAAGAGACCAATCCTGCCGAGTCATCATCTAAGGGTACAAATTTCTGTTCATGCGGTGCGTAGGCATGAAAAATGGAAAAACCCATGTGGATAAATAATTGGTCAGATGCACAAACTGCCCCTGCCAACATCATATCAGCTTTCCCCAAAATCAGTTCATCACAAGCCAATTTTATCGCATATAGGGAAGTCGCACAAGCGGCATCCAAAGCATAATGTGTTCCGCCCAAACTCAAAGCATCCGTCACCATTTGAGAGGGCGTGTAATCTATAATTTCTCCTTTCGGTGTTTCATGAATATGGTCTGGAATGGTAAAATTTTCATCTTTTAATAGCGTTCGTAACGCTTGCTGTGTCGTTTCCGTATAAACTGAGGCCAATTGTTTATGAGACGTTCCCGTTGGAAAAGATAAATTTCCTAGAATTAATCCACATTTTTGCAATACTTCTTTTTTGCCAAAATAGCCTGCATGTGCCAATGCTTCTTTTGCCACATAAATCGACCATTGGTATAATTTATCCTGTTCTTTTAAAAAGTCTGCTGACAAATCATATCCTTTTGGGTCAAATTCAAAATCTCGAATATAGCCACCTCTGAGCGAATAAGTCTTATCGACCACCCCTTTACCCGACTGGTAAAATTTGTCAGGATTGACACCAAAATCTTCTTCGGTCGCCATGCTAATCAGGTCTTTTTCCTGCAATAGGTTCTCCCAAAATTGTTCGTTGGTGGACGAACCTGGGAAGAGTCCTGACATGCCTATAATGGCTATTTTATTTTTCATAAATTTCGTTTAGTCGCTTTTATCTTAATCTATAGCGTTCAAAATATTCCTCCGTCCCAATTAATTGTAAATTCTTAGCCATCTCTATTAAATCTTCTCCTGCATCTATGATTATCCAATCATCCACCGAACCCCGATAACAATATCTATAAACTAAATATTCTTTCTCTTCTTTTTTCTCCATCAGTTTAATTCGCATTCGTTCCTCATATCGTTGAAATCTTTTTTTAAAGAAATCTAGTTTATCTTTAGAATTTAGCAATTGAGACAGCCCACCATCAAAAATACTTTCTCTACTAGCTTCGATATCTGTTGTGTAGACCTTTACTTCATCTCCATTTACATCTATTCTGAAATCAGCAACATTTTTATTCTTTTCTAATTCTTTTTTGATAGTATTTACCCCTTTTAAACCAAATTTATTAGGCTTTCTCCTGCGAATAAAGATTGTCCTAGAATCTGGTTTTTCAAATACTTCAAATCCTTGAGGTTCTTCGTCTAGACATTCCTTATCCAATTTTTTGGTCATAAAATAGGTCGTGTTCCCTTTCTTTGTCAGTTTAGATTTGATGTAAAAGGCTACATCTCTGCTATTTTTAAATTCTTTTGCCATTTTTCTAATTTTTATAGATTTTTGGAGGCGTTTCTCCAAATCTATCTTTAATTTCAATCGCCAACCATTTCTCTGCTGCCATTAATGCTGTTTCCAAGGATTTACTCCCATCATCTTCCCAACAAGTTCCTCCTTCATCCAAGATTCTAACCCAACTATTACTATAATCGTCTCCCCCTAATTCTACCCAGCCATGACTACAAATCCACCAATCAAGATTTGGAAAACATTTTTCAAACATAGTTTTAATATTATTTTACTTTTCTGCGTTTCGCAATAAATGTGGATTCATGGGTATATTCAAAACTCAATTCTCCTTCAATAGTATCTTTATCAATTAATCGAATTTCGCCAATACCACCATCTTCATGGTCACCATCACTTCCCTGCCATTTAAAAGCTAATCTTCTCCCGCCTCTTGTCTTTAACCTAGCATCAAAGACGCCCGTTGTATAACTAAATTTAAACCGACCTGCACCGTATTTATTAATTTCAAAATGCGGAATTCCCGTTTCATGTAAGTCTCGATGTTCCCAAGCTTCCATTTCTTGGATGTCCCAAATCCCTTCGAATTCTTCCATGGTTTATTTTTTTCTTGTTGCTAAAAAAGTAGAATCATCCCCCATAAAACGAAAGCTAAAATGTCCTTCTATTTCATTTACAGATTTTAATTTCACCCATCCTGAACCAGCTGCCTCATCCATTTCGTCGCTCCCCTCCCATTCAAATTCCACTCGGTCGTTTTCTATATTTTCGATATTAAAGTAGCCTCTTACTAAACCAAATTGAAATTGTCCTGCGTTATTTTCCTTGATAGTGATGTAGGCTTGTACTTCCATATTGAAGTAGTCGGCATCCCACGTTTCCATCTCTTGGATTTCCCAAGTGCCTATTAGTTTTTGCATGATTTAAATTTTAACTATAAACTCCTTTCAATTCTTCATTTCTCAGTCCCTTTAGGGACTATATGTCGGTAGAAAAACGAACATTATCAGAATCCCAACTTCCCTGTGCCTTTAGGTACAGTATGTGATAAGCGCGTTAATTTACATATTGTATCTAAAGGCACAATGGGTTTCAAATTCATTGTCTAATTTTCTACCAACATACAGTCCATAAATGGACTTTTACAATACGGGCTTAAAAATATACCGCTTATCATATTCCACCTCAAAAGCATCCAAAAACTCAACATATTCTTCAATAAAGGTTTTTGTTTTATGATGCTCTTCTTGATTTTCTACATATCGAATAACTTGGGGTACTTGTGATTTTGCATAAGAAAAACCACCAAATCCTGCTTGCCAAGAAAATTTTGCCCTCAATACCCCTTTTTCATTTATCCAATTGGTTGATTCTTGTTTGACAATCTTCATTATATCGGATAACGCTTCTATTGGTCGCATGCCAAAGAACATGTGAACATGGTCTTCCACGCTATTAATCTTCAACATTTTATGTCCCTTATTTTGGACAATGCCTGTGATATATTTATGCAATTCTTCTTTCCATGCTTTACCAATTAAACAATCTCTGTTTTGAACTGCCCATATTGCTTGGATATGGATTTGTGTGTAGGTATTTGCCATAGTATATTTAGTTTTCACATACCGTACCTAAAGGCACGGGGAATGTGGGTGTTAATAATTAACCTTTTTTGCTACCAACATATAGTCCCTAAAGGGACTTTTCATAATCGTCAAAATTCTTTCTACCAATATATAGTCTCTAGTGGTTTGCGCAAGAAGTTAGCGGCAGTTAATATTCTTCAATTTCTTTCC
>JAFMDF010000310.1 GCA_017857395.1 Bacteroidota bacterium
GTCAAATTTTATTTTTTTATATTCTTATCCCGTAAAATATGTAGTTGAACCAATATTAGTTGTCAATCATTTATAAATCAACCCATTAGGATGCGAACTGATTAGCAGAAGTGGTCGATTATTGGTTGGGAAATTAGTAAGTGGAAGGATTAATATTTTAATAGACCAGTAAAGGTATAAGTCTATCCTTATTAAGGAGTTTGTTAGTTTTCTCATATTAGAATTTTCAAGGTGACAGAAGAAACCAAAGTTAATAAACCTTACCAATTAAATAAAATAATTAGAGCTGGTTTTAAACTTTTGAAAAAAAAAGCGACAAGAAAATTTCCTTGTCGCTTAAGCTGTTTTTTATCGGAATGCACCGATACGTATCCGTTAGATTACATATTCGGCCTCTCTACTGTTAACATTCCTAAACAAGTTCTGATAGCTAAGATAAAGAGGTTTTATGAAAAAACAAAAAACTATTTTGTTTTTCTAAGAAAATTGTAGGTAAATAATTTATTGCCAACTATTATAGGACTTTTTTAAAAAGCCCTATTACTCAAGAATCCTAGGCTAATTTTCCATAATGTTTCATAAGGAATAATCTCCACGTATTTACTTTGTCCTTTGGAAGCGAGCGGTGCTTCTTTTAACTTTTCTAGGAGTAGTTTGGTTCGCCGAATGGTACCGTTTTTATGGAAATTAGATTGTGTCATTTTTAACAACATTTTTATGAAAATATTCGACCTCAGGCTATCGTCATTTCGCAGATGTGTATGGACATACATTCTTAAGCTTTCTACTTTGTCGATGATTTTGACTTCTTTTCCTTGAGCGACTAAAAACAGAATTTGAATGATGATTATTGCTACATTGACCCCTTTTTTATCTTTAGAAAAAATAGGTACTTCATTCATGAATTTTGCGACTTTAAATGGTTTAGTTTCTTCTTTTTTAACTAAATTAACGACTTGTAAATAAGCTAAATAAGCGCCGTAAACTTTCCATAATTCTTTAAAATCGGGAAATAATGTTTTGAAGGAAGCATGATTAGTAACTTGTTGAAAGATAGCGACCGCTTTTGCATAATTGCCTGTATGTAGGTATAAAAGAAAATAATAATCTAATGCTAGAAACCAATTGATAGAGCCTTCTGTCAAATATTTAAAGATTTTTTCTGAGATTTCTTGCCCTTCTTTGAATCTTTGTAAGGGAATATATGCTGCTAATAAATCAATATAAAATCCTGCAATTAATTCCTTAGAAGTGATGGCTTCTTTTCCTTCAAAATAAGTAATCGCTGATTGACAAACGTCAATGATTCCCGAATGATCATTCTGTATTTCTTTTTCTACAATAAGAACAGTGTAAGCAAATCTTCCTATTTTAAAGGACTCTTGTTTTGGAAATATTTTATGAATTTCTTTAGCGTAGTCGGCGATAATTTTAACCTTCGTAGCATTTGTTATTTTGGTATTAGCTAGCGTTTTTGCACTTAAACCATACCATTTGTCCACTTCTATTTCTGCTAAAAATATTTTTAAAGTTTGGGTGACTATAGTATCATAATATTTTTCTTTTACTGAATTAATATCACGGGTACGGTAATGTCTAAGTAAAATACGAGCTAATTCTAAACTAATTTCAGTTAGTTCAAATTTCATAGATCGTTTTAGTAATTTCTCTGCCAAACCTATACTTAATTTTTTTGCACCTCTAGCTAATAATATTCTAATAGCACTTCGTTCTCTTTCGGCGGCAATATGTGCCTTCTGGAAATCTGTAAAACGGTCATTAGAAATATCAATAAAAAAAAGCGTATTGAGTAATTTTTTATTCAGGGCTTTTTTTAAGTGTGCATAATTGTTAGGCGTATAGTCTAAGCCGTATATATCAATAGCAGCTTCTTTATCAGATTTGTATTTTCCACTAGCTATCCCTTCATATAATTGCATGATTAGTTTTCCGTATTTGGTATTGTTAGTTCCTATTAACTCGATTCTCTGCGTTTTGATACGGCTTACAATACCTACTAATTCCTGTAACTTTTTCATAATAAGTTAGTAACTCAATTTTTTGTTAATCAATAGATTAATCAATAGTAAAATAAGTTACTTTCCTTATTCTTACCTCATAAATAACCGTTTTTTTTTCAAAAAAAAATAGTGCCATGCCTCTATTTTGTGATTGCTAAATCAATTTTTTAAAAAATTAAAACAGACAACATGGCACTTCAAAAGAATTATGCGCTTAACGTAATCGTTACATTTTATGCTCAGAAAATCATCATTAGAGATTTAGATGCATTATAAAATATAATGTTTTAAATAACTGATAATCAGTATTTTAGATTTAAAAAACAAAGAAATAGTTTAAAAAAGTCACCACATATTTAGTGTAGAAAAATTAAATATTTCAACAAACTATTTCTTTAATTTTGTCTTAAGAAATTATTAAATGAAGAGATGGAGGGCAAAATGCTCTCCGTTTTTGGTAAGAAATTACTAATTAATCACAATATAATAAAAAATTTCTAAATACAAAATATAAACAAGTTCTATATATAAAAGTCTGAGGTCTCTACCCTTAGGCTTTTTTTTGTTTTTTTAGGAAGCTATAAAAACATTGAATTACCAGCAATTTGCAGATTTACCATGTTAGTCAAAGTCTCTGTTAATTTTGGAATACGAGATAAATCTTGTTCCCAAAAATCTTTATTTTGTAAAACCGCCTGCACTAATTTTTTAGTATCTCGATTAGATAATTCCCATTCAGTCCATATTCTTTGAAAAAATGATATGACTGCTTCGCTGTCTCTTAATGGGATAAGCTCATCTCCTCTTTTTCCATTATAAAAACAAATTAAGGCAGCTAAAGCTATCACTAAATTTTTAGGTAGTTTTCCTTTTTGTTCGACATAAGCTAATAAAGAAGGAAGTACTCTAGTTTTGTATTTAGCGGTTGAATTTAAGGAGATACTAATTAGTTGGTGTTTGATAAATGGATTTTTAAAACGATCTAGAACATCAATGGCATATTTTTCCAACTGAGCTTGTGGAAAATCTAAGGTTGGTAGAATTTCTTCAAATAAAGCAGTTTTAATAAATTTTCCCATTTGTTCATCTTCTACTGCATCTCTGACCGTTTCAATTCGAGATAAATAACCAACAGGCACCATCGTTGTATGCGCCCCATTTAAAATCCTTACTTTTAATTGTCGATAAGGTGCTAAGTCTTCTGTAAAAACAACATTGAGGTTAGTTTGACCAAAGGGCAATTCCGCCTGAATAGTTGCGTCTGCTTCAATGACCCAAATATGGTAAGGTTCTGCATCGACCACTAAAGCATCTTCAAAGCCAATAGTTTGGTAGACTTCTTTGATTCTATCTTTCGGAAAACCAGGCACTATTCTATCGACTAAGGTATTACAAAAATGATTGTGTTCTTGAATCCATACTTTAAAGTCTTCCGCTAAATTCCATAAATCAGCATATTGTAAAATACAAGTTTTGAGTTTTTGGCCATTTGCTTCAATTAATTCACAGGGCAAAAGAATGCAACCACTTTCGGCACTACCCTGAAAATGTTGCCATCGATGGTGTAACCAATGGGTCAATTTTGCAGGAAATTCTTTTGGTGGAGTTTGAGTAAAAGTATCTTGATTATTAAATTGAATACCAGCTTCGGTGGTGTTAGAAATGATAAATCGTAGGGTAGGAATTTCTGCGGATTGTAAGTAGCTATCCCATGCTAAATACGGGTGAATAATTTGTTGGACACATTCGATTAACTGACTTTCGGCGACTAATGTTCCATTTCGAATACCGTTTGTTAAGACATGAAATAAACCATCTTGCGCTCTTAATGCGGTATAATCACCCTTTTCCGTAGGCTTGACGATAATCACACCACCATTAAAATCTGTTTGTTGGTTCAATTCGTCAATCATCCAATCCGTAAAGGCACGAAGGAAATTACCGCCACCAAATTGAAGTACTTTAGCCCGTTTATTTATGGGAAGGTTCGTGTTTTTTCTGTTCAGTTTTTTCATCTTTTTATTTTTAACGCACGCGAAGCCAAAAAGCCGCAAAGTTTCTTTATTTTCAATTTCAATTTCAAATATCCAACTGAGATTGTTTAAATTTGAAATTGTATTTGCACTTGAAGTTGCAGTTGATTTAAAGACTCACGCCTCTTTTCCAAGGAATAAAATCATCTTGCCCAAGTCGAGTAGCATGGGTCGTAATTTCACCACTTGCTACTTTTATTAATAAGTCTAATAATTCTTCTCCTTTGCTTTCAATCGTATCTTCTCCTGTGATAATAGTACCTGCATTAATGTCAATAATATCTGCCATTCTTTGGGTTAATTGATGATTAGTAGACATCTTAACCACAGGCGTAATAGGATTGCCCGTTGGCGTTCCCAAACCAGTAGTAAAAACAATTAAATTAGCGCCTGCGCTCGCTAAACCAGTCGTACTTTCTACATCATTTCCTGGGGTACAAAGTAGATTTAGGCCTGCTTTGGTGACTACTTCGGTATAATCTAGCACGTCTGTAATAGGAGAAGTACCTCCTTTTTTAGCTGCACCTGCTGATTTCATAGCATCTGTTATCAAGCCATCCTTAATATTACCGGGCGAAGGATTATTTTTAAAACCAGACCCAACTGCTTCTGCTCGTTCTGAATAAGTTCGCATAAGTGAGGCAAATTTATGCGCCAATGCTTCGGTCTCACAGCGGTTAATTAATTCTTGTTCTACGCCATTTAATTCGGGAAATTCCGATAGAATGGTTGATCCTCCCAATGCTACTAATAAATCCGACGTATAGCCTAAAGCAGGATTGGCAGAAATACCAGAAAAACCATCTGACCCTCCACATTCTAAACCAAGAGATAAATGAGTTAAAGAAGCAGGTTGGCGGGTCGTTTTATTCGCTTCTATTAAGCCCACAAAAGTCTTTTTGACCGCTTCTGCAATAAATGCTCTTTCAGAGGTACTCGCTTGCTGTTCTAATATAAATAACTGCTTTTTAAATTCAGGATTTAAGGCATTCAGAGATTGTTCCAATAATTGAAACTGCGCATTTTGACAGCCTAAGCTTAAGATGGTTGCTCCAGCGACATTTGGATGATTGATATAAGTGGCCAATAATCGACAAAGTGTTTCGCTATCTTGTCTAATGCCTCCACATCCCCCATCATGGGTCAAAAATTTGATACCATCCACATTTGGAAAAATGCGATTTTGTTGAATTTCTTCCCTGCTTCGAATGATTTCCGTTTGTAAAAGGGTTTCCGTATCTGCTCCGTTTTTATAGCCATCAATCAAAGCTTGGGTATCCACTGAAAAATGGCGGTCGGTAGAATAGCCTAATTGTTCCGCCATCGCTTCTTTGATAACCTTGATATTCCGATTTTCACAGAAAACCAAGGGAATGACCAACCAGAAATTCATAGTACCGACTTTCCCGTCTGCTCGATGATAGCCTTTAAATGTTCGGTTGCTCCATTTCGCAACATCTGGTGCTTTCCACTGAACTTGTTTTTTTTGTACGCCGTAGTCTTGTGCAGCGTGAATCGTATTATCGGTATTAATTCGACTACCTTTAGGAATTGCTTTTGCCGCTTTTCCAACTAGCACCCCATACATTTTTATGGCTTTGCCGACGGCTACTGTTTCTACTGCAAATTTATGTTTGGCAGGAATTTTTTCTTGTAATTGAATAGTTGTTCCATTGATTGTCAAGGTGTGACCTTTTGGTAAATCGACCAAAGCGGCTACTATATTATCGGCTGGGTGGATTTGTAGATAAGCTTGATTCATATAGCTTTAATTTTTTAATGACAAATTTAAGTACTTGTGCCTACTAAATGGCAATACCCCAATCTTTCAATACCTCCGCTGTATCTTCCCCCGCAGCCCGTGACCCAAATTGCACTTCACTTGCCGTTCGACTAAATTTAGGAGCTGGAGCTGGTTGCATCATACCATCGACATCAATATAAGCTTTTCGAGCCACATTATGTGGATGTTGTTGTGCTTCTAGAAAATCTAAAACAGGAGCGAAACAAACATCTGTTCCTTCCATAATAGCACACCATTCATCTCTTGTTTTTGTCTTAAAAATAGTTGCCAATTTCTCTTTCATACTCGGCCATTCCTTTTGATTCATCTGGAAACCAAAAGTATCTTTGTCTAATTCCGCTTTTTCCATTAATAAAGCATAGAATTGAGGTTCAATGGACCCAATGGATACATATTTACCATCTTTCGTTTCGTAAGTGTCATAAAAATGGGCTGCGGAATCTAATAAATTAACGCCTCTTTTGGGCGACCACATCCCCATAGCATGTAAGGAATTAAACATCGCCATTAAATTAGCCGAACCTTCTGTCATTGCGGCATCTATTACCTGTCCTTTTCCAGAAGTTTTAACTTCTAATAAAGCGGCTAAAATTCCCATGACTAAAAACATCGTTCCGCCACCATAATCGCCGACTAAATTTAAGGGCGGCACAGGGTTTTCATCTTTTCTCCCCATCGCATATAAAGCACCCGAGAGTGAAATATAATTAATGTCATGTCCAGCAGCTTGTGCCAAAGGCCCTGTTTGTCCCCAACCAGTCATGCGGCCATACACCAATTTTGTATTTCTTGCTAAACAAACATCTGGTCCAATACCTAATCGTTCCATAACACCAGGTCGGAACCCTTCAAATAAAACATCTGCTTTATCGACCATTTGCAATAAAGTAGCAATCCCTTCCTCACTTTTCAAATTCAAAGCAATGGAGCGTTTTCCTCTACGGCTACAATCGGGTAATCTGCGCTTATTAGGGTCCGTTCTGCGTTCCACAGAAATTACTTCTGCACCCATATCTGCTAATAACATCCCTGCAAATGGTCCAGGGCCGATGCCCGCCATTTCAATAACTTTAATTCCTTTTAGTGGTCCCATTTATTAATTTTGATTGCGATTAAATTTCGATAATTGAATAATTTTGCAAGGTAATGAAAATATTTTTTTTGATGCATTGGAACGCACGACCAAACCGCTCCAATCTAAAAAACTAAAAGTTCACTTAAACCTCATCTCTTCCACTCCAACCCATCCATTAGGCACGTCTTCATGAATGTATCGAGCCGCCTTATTCAGAAATAATTCCGCTACCTTATCCTCAGAATTAGATTTTAAAACTTTACTAAAAGAACCAGAAGCTTCTGGAAAATCACGAGCAAAATATTGTTCTAAACCAAGCCTAAATTCAACAGTCATTTTTAGTTTATGTGCGAATAAGGCAGGAGCGTCTCCTTCAAAACACTCGTAAATGCCAATCGGATTTTTCTTGCCCTTTACCAATACTTGTCCCAAATAGCGAAGATGGAAGGCTGCTTTGTTTTCCATTTTCTCCAAACTGTCTTCTGTCAATAAAATGGAAGCACCATAATATTTTGTCAAACCTTCTATTCTAGAAGCGGTGTTGACGGTATCTGCTATAGTCGCCGCATCCAAGCGGTTTTTATCTCCAATGATGCCCATTATTAGAGACCCCGTATGCAAACCAACCCCCATCTTGATTTTCTGCCGACCTACAGCCGAACGCTCTTGATTATAGCTCCTCAAAGCTTCTTGCATATCAATGGCAGCATGCAATGCCGTTTCTGGACTTGCTGGAAAAATGGCCATGATGGCATCTCCCAGGTATTGGTTAACAAATCCCTTATGCTTTTGGATGATAGGTCCCATTCGCCCATGAAAGGCATTGACAAATCTGAAGTTATCCTCTGGGGTCATCGTTTCTGATAAAGTGGTATAACCACGAATATCTAAAAACAAAACAGTTACTTCTTTTTGGATATGGTCGCCCAACAGCACTTCCGTGATTCGATTCCGATTGAGTGAATGCAAAAATTCATTGGGTACAAAACGACCTGCTACATTAAATATGCGATGCAAATCTAGCTGGGTATTAATTCTGGCTAGTAATTCTTCTTTGTGGAAAGGTTTGGGTAAATAATCATTAGCACCTAAAGTCAAGCCTTGCACGATATCTTGCAATTGGTCTTTGGCAGTAATCATAATAACGGGTAATTCAGAAGGCAAAAATTTTTCTCTGATTTGTTGGCAAACTTCATAGCCTGACATACTCGGCATCATAACATCCAGTAAAACTAAATCAAAAGAATCTCGGTTTTCAATCGCTTTGATGGCTTCTTTACCATTCATGGCTTGCGTTAAATGAAAGCCTTTTCCTGCTAAATGATTTTTGAGTACTTGTTGGTTGATAGGTTCATCATCCACTATCAAGATGCGAATAGCTCCTACTGCAATTGGCGTTAATTCTCTTTCGGTATTTATAGGGGAAATTGGCGAATTCAAGGTTGTTGCTTTAGGCGCAATAGTTAAAGTAGTGGCACTTTCTGTTGCTATAGGCAGGGTAAAGAAAAAGGTTGAACCTTTTTCTGATGTTGATTCCACCCACATTTTGCCGCCATGTAATTCTATCAGTCTTTTAGAAATACTTAGTCCCAAACCTGTTCCAGCATACGCTCTAGTCGTAGAGCCGTCGCCTTGTTCAAACTCTTGGAAGATAGCAGATTGTTTATTTTCTGGAATACCGATTCCTGTATCTGTTACACTTACTTGCAGTTGCTTTTCCTTTTCAATGGCAGCTATTGTTATATTTCCTGTTTCCGTAAATTTTATAGCATTGCCGATTAGATTATATAATACTTGTTGCAGGCGATTTTCATCTGCAAAAACAGGTGGTAATTCTCTTGGAACTGCACTAATTAATTTTAGATTTTTTCCTTTGACTAAAGGTGCATTATTTTTTAAAATAATATCTACCAAGGCATGTAAACTGATTGATTTTTGAATCAGTTGGATGTCAAAATTTTTCAGTTTGGAAAAATCCAGTATGTCATTGACTAGATTATTTAGGCGTTTGCCTGAGGAAATAATCATAGATAGGTCTTCTTTTTGGTCAGACTCCTGCACTCGTTCGGCAAGGGATTCCGATAAGCCAATAATACCTTGTAAGGGCGTGCGCAATTCATGAGACGTATTGGCTAGGAATTGGTCTTTGAGTTTATCTATTTGTTGGAGTCTTTGGTTAAGACGATTGACTCTTTCTAATTTTTTGCGTTGAACTTTAGTTTGCCATTGGATAAGTGCATAGACTCCTAATAGACCAATAATAGTATAGATTAGCTTTGCCCACCAAGTGAGCCACCAAGGAGGAAGAATGGTAATGCTTAATTGGCTTCCTTTTTTGTTCCAAATTCCTTTACTATTAGTTCCTCTCACCTGAAATAAGTAAGTGCCAGGCTGAAGGTTATAATATTGAGCTGTTTTTTTATCGTCTGCTTTACGCCAATTTCTGTCTTGGTTTTCTAGTTTATATGCTAGATAAACTTTGTCTGTATTTTGATAGTCAATACAGGTAAAACCTAAATCAAAAGAATTTTCCAAATGGGTTAGTTCAATAGCGGTGTCGGTTGGATTAATTATTTTAACGGTTTCAATTTCCTTTTCTGAATTAGCTTGATTATGAATACTCAATTCACTAATGATTATTTTAGGAATAGCTTGGTTTTCAGCCGCTAGCACCTGCTCAGGCTTAAAAAAATGAAAGCCTCCGTCACCGCCAAAATAAATGGTATTATCGGCGGTAATATTTACAGCACCATAGCCAAATTTATTCACTTTTAAACCATCCTCCTGATTGTATTCCACAAAGGATTCTCGATTTGGTGTAAACCGAATCAATGTATTTTCGCTACTCATCCAAATATTATCCAATTGGTCAATGACTAAGCCTCGAATTTCATCGGAAGGCATTAAACTGTTGGATTGATTGTATTTATTAATTTTTCCCGTAGTCTTATCTAATTGATGGATACCATCTAAAATAGTTGGATACCAGAGATTTCCCGCCTTGTCTTCCGCTATGGTAGCTGGATAGCCATAATCCGTTCCCTTTGCATAAAAATGAGTAAAAGTATCTGCTGTTGATTCTAGATGGTCTAGAAAAAAGGGAAAGTTCAGGTTTTTTGCTTCTTTTCCTCCACCAACCCAAATAACTCCCTCTTTATCTTCAAAAATTACAGAGATATGGTTTCCTCCAATACTTGATGATTCTGTTGCTATATGCTTATAAGATTTAATAGTTCTAGTTTGCTGATTTATATAGAAAAGCCCATGTCCCCAAGTACCTATCCAGATATTCCCAGCTTTATCCTTTTTTAAACATTGAAGAAATAGGTCTCTAACTTTTAATCCTGGTTTCAAATCGTGTTGGAATTCATCGAATATTTTTTGGAGGCCTGTTTCTCCAAATATAATTTTTTGAAACAGTGTTGTTGGAAGTTGAGATAAAGGATTTTTCTTTGCTACTAATTCTATGGAGAAGGTCTTTTTCTTTAGCTCTGAATTAACCAAATCTAGCGTTTTTTTTTGGGGCTCAAAACGCCAGGTCTTTGTACTTGTACTATTGCTTAGCCAAATATCCTTATTTTTGTCTGCTATAAGTTGAACAATTTCCGAGTTATCGGAGAGCGCATAGAATGAAAATAAATTTCTTTTTATCTTTAGTTTAGGCTGTGCAAACGAGGAAAAAAAAATCCCCGTATTTTTGAGTTATGCAACT
>JAFMDF010000311.1 GCA_017857395.1 Bacteroidota bacterium
AGAAAGATAATACATTGATTATCAATATTGTCCAACTTTACGTGGGTAGCCAAATAACGCAACCCATCATGCAACAACAATTTTCCAACTTCAAAGAGTTTTTCAAATCTATCCAAATCCTTCACGCTGCTATGTTTATGGGCGTCGTCATGATTTTAATTATCCTCAAATATGTTCTAGGGATAGAAGACCGTTCCGAAGGCGACTATTTATTTGCTATGGTCGGAATTGGATTAGCCTTATCTAGTTTAGTTTTCGGGCAATTTATGTATACCAAAAAAATAGATGCCATCAAAAAGGAACAACTGCCCGTTATGGAGCGATTAGAACAATATCGAGCAGCTTTTATTATGCGATTGGCTTTATTAGAAGGGCCTGCATTAGTTTGCTTGATTTTACATTTTTTGAATGGCGATCCGCTTTTGTTTTATGCTTGCCTTTTTATGATTATTATGTTGGCGTTTGCTCGGCCTTTAGAAGCAAAGATTATGGAGGAATTGGGGTTGCGTAGAGAAGATATTCAATAGGGATTGTATAAATAAACTTCAGAAGTTCCTCAATACTATTTTTGAATATAAACCACCGACTATTTATATTTACAAAATGAAAATTAATAAATATATTCTCCCCCTATTTTGTTGTTTGATTAGTATCCACGTTATTGCCCAAAACCCCTTCCCAAAATTAGCCCCCGTTTTTAAAGATGATATTATCCCCAAAGTATTTATTCGAATCGACCAAGATTCGTTAAATGAAATCTTTGCCAATATTTTTAGTGACCACCACTACCGGGCTACTTTTATTTTTGATAATACAGTCATTCGAGATACCGTCGAAAATATAGGTTTTCGGCTTCGAGGCAATACTTCTAGAGGGGCTAATAAAAAATCTTTTAAAATTTCCTTCAATACTTTCGAGCAAGGTCGGCAATGGAAAAAATTAGAAAAACTCAATCTCAATGGCGAACACAATGACCCAACTGTTACCCGTTCTAAATTGGGTTGGGATATATTGCGAGCTTTTGAAGTGCCTGCCCCTCGTTGTAATCATGTCGAATTATACTTGAATAATCAATATGTAGGATTGTATGCGAATGTGGAACAAATTGACGAAGAGTTTGTCGAATCTCGGTTTGGCAATAAAGATGGCAATTTATATAAATGTCTCTGGCCTGCAGACTTAACTTTTAAAAGAACGAATCCAGGTGCTTATAAAATTGGAGATTTTGGCCATCGAACGTATGATTTAAAAACCAATAAGGCAGCAGATGACTATTCCGATTTAGCCAATTTTATTACTATTTTAAATAATACGCCTGATGAAGATTTAGTCTGTGAATTGGAAAAAGTCTTTAATGTAGATAGCTATTTAAAAGCCATGATTTTTGATATTGTGTCGGCTAATTGGGATGGCCCAATTGTCAATAAAAATAATTTTTATTTATACCATAATACAGCTACTGATAAATTTGAATACATTCCCTTTGATATTGATAATACATTTGGAATTGATTGGTTTGGAGAAGATTGGGCAAGTCGGGATATTTATAATTATGCAGGCGGGAACCCAGAACGGCCTATTTATAATCGAATCATTAGTATTCCCGAATACCGAGACCGCTTTTCTTTCTACTTTAAGGAGTTTATTGATCAATATTTACAAACTGATTCCTTGACAACTTATCTGTATCAAAAAAGAGATTTATTAGCATCGTCTATTGAAAATGACCGCTTTTATCCTAGAGATTATGGTTTTAAATTCGCTGATTTTTTAACATCTTTTGATACCAAACTTTCGGTTAATCATGTACCGATTGGCTTAACAGCATATTTAACAAAGCGAATAGCCACCGCTTTAGAACAATTGGTCATTAAGGAGATTGCTCCCATTATCAATATAGATTTTGATGCTTTTAGCAATACGATACAATTAACTGCAAGAGATGACCAACAGCTTCAAAGTATTGAAACTTGTATCGTTCATGCAGATAATACGACTACTTGTGAGGTGAATATCCTACCTGAAAACGGTAATGTTTTTAGGAGTAGCATGACTTTTTCTCCCAATGAAAATAATCAGGGAATTTATTATACGGTTATAGATAATCAAGGCAATAGTAGTCGATTTCCAACTTGTGATTTTATCCAATTAAATACGGTATCTTCTTCTATTTCGCTTTTCATCAATGAAATCATGGCAGCTAATGAAAGTACTATCGCTGATGAATCGGGTGCTTTTGAAGATTGGATTGAAATTTATAATCCTACAGCAACAGCTATTAATTTAGGAGGCTTATATCTTTCGGATAAACCAAATAATCCCAATAAGTGGGCTTTCCCAGAGGTAACTATTCCTGCTAAAGGTTTTTTAACCCTTTGGGCAGATGGTGAGGAAGCAGCAGGAGCTTTACATACTAATTTTAAACTAAATGCTGGTGGGGAATTTATTGGTATTTTTGATACAGAAATTAATAATTTTGCCTTAATTGATGGATTTGAATTTGGGGAACAAGTAGCCGATATTTCTTTTGGAAGAACGACCGATGGCGGCACAACTATTGACCAATTATCGCCAAGCCCTAATACGGCTAACGCTCAATTGACTACTATTAGTGAAATAAATCCGTTACTCCTTACTATTTATCCCAATCCTGCAACGACTACTTTCCAAATTGAAATAAATCACCTACAACAATTACCTGATGCCATTCTTATCAAAGATATTTTAGGGAGAACTTACCGTAGATTTACTGAGGTCAATCAATCTACTTATACCATTCCTACAAATGGGTTAGAAAAAGGCATATTTTTGGTCGTATTGGACTTTGGAAAAACAGGACAATTAGTACGTAAAATTATCATTAAATAAATATTAAAAAATAATTTAATATTAAATCCTTTTTCACCGAACAAATAGAAATTGCTTCCCGTAAAATTAAAACAATTGCAAATTCATCTATTTTTAAGGTAAGATTTTATTTTTTGCTACTTTTTTTTTAAAAAATTCAAAAAAAATTTTCATATTATTAAAATAAAAATGTATATTTGCCTCATAATTACGGTTAAAGTCAAAACTCCGACTTTTTAAAATTCATCTCAATACAACTTCCGATTAAAGTAAAAAACTAACCTTAATTTTCAATTAAGGCTTATTCCCCAAAATTATTTTTGAAATTAATTTCAAAAACAACCTCTCTATAAAAAAGAATTGTTAAGTATTATACATACGAAAGAAAATAAAAGGCTGTAGGGTATATAAAAAGTACTCTTCTCTAAATTAAACACACCAATCAATCTGCTCCGTTTTATCGGAGAAATAAATCTGAATCGACTTCCTTAGGGACGCTGAAAAAGAATTGTTCAAATTTGACTTTTTTTAAGATGGCAAATAATTGACTGCAAAGGAAATTTTTGACTTGTTAAAAAGAATTGTTCAAATATGGCCTTTTATTTTGCCTCCCTACTAAGTAGACAATGATTCGTTTATTCTAATCAAAAATATTTTTTAATTATTAAGGCGAAAGAAACACTAAAGAAAATTGAAAATTAAGAACTACGACTTGAAAGTTCAAAATACTAAAAATTAGTAGGCTGAACTTTGAAAATGTACGTTTACTTTTTCAACATTCTTAATAGGTGAAAGTCGAAAATTTAAATCTAAGGTTTAGCCATTTTTGAACATTAGATGATTCAATAACTTTCGGCGCTCTATGATTTAGTACATTTTTAACTGAAACTAAATAAATGAATGAGCTTTGCTCATCATTGACTTTTATACACACGTACCGTTTAAACGATTGCACTAGTCGTTTATGGGCTTCTCTGAAGTTTTTGGTATGTTTTCTACACTATGAAACATTATCACGATGAACGTTAGTAACAGACACTGTACTACTACGCCCCTTTCTATCTTTGCGTTTAAGCAAATTAACAAGGCGCTTTCGGCTATCAATAGCCTAATCAGCAAAGGATTTATCCTTACGCTGTTGGTGGGCTGTCTAACGTTCTCGTATTTACAAGGACAACAAACACTCACTATCCCTGTCGATAGTACCATTTCTTTAAACACGCTACTTAACTGTGACACCACTTCAAGCTTTGTTAGTGATAAAGCAAATCATAGCTTTTACGCTGACAGTACCCCCCGAAGCGACACCATGAGTATCTGCCCGCAAAATCAAAGTCAAAGGCTTAAAGTAAGCTTTTTGCACTTTGATTTAGCGGCAGGTGACACCCTTATTGCTTACGATGGTCGGATTCCTTCTTCCCTTAATTTTATAGCTAAAGCTAGTGGCGCTGGCAACTCTCAAGCATTTGGTAGTTGGGTCGCAACACATTGTTCTCCTGATTCTAATCAAACGGGTTGTATCTCCTTCATTTTCAAAACTAATGGAGACAATGCGGTATCAACAGGTTTCAAAACAATTGTTCGTTGCCTAAATCGAGGTTTCCAAATTCAAGCGCCTGTTATTAATAATGCTGCGCTCCAAAATTGTGACCGCCCATACCAATTAGTTACGATTCCACCAGCGATGGTACTATCAACTTGCGATACCGTTTATAATGATACCACTTATGTACGCATCAAAAATTCGCAGGGTCAAATTTGCCTAGATACTTGTTTATCTAAAGCTAGAAATATGCGTTTAACGGATACTTTTGCTTTCGGTAGTTACCTCGTAGAATATAAATTAAAACGAGATAGTACGATTACTCAACAAACAACTTTCTCTGTTCAACCGCCTATACTCGCCTGTAACGACACTTTAAATATAGCCATGGATGCTAGTTGTGGTGTTCAAATCCATCCTGATTTATTACTAGAAGCAGGCTGCTTTCCAATCACCGATACATTGCATTATCAAATAACTATTCGAGATACTAAGGATAGTATTATAATGAGTGGAACGGGTAAAAATGGAGATTATCCAATCATCACAAAAGATTTAGTCCAGTACTGTGATAATGCCATCTACACCGCAGAAATTAAACGTATTTATTATGATGATTTAAATTTAACGATTTGTAATGATGGTGTCCAAAGTAATGCTTGTTGGACTAAACTTAGATTTGAAGATAAATTACCGCCTTTATTTGTCGACCCTATTCAATGCGATACCATCTATGCTTGTGATTTAAATACCATTCCTGACGCATTAAATCTGTCTACTCCAGCTATTTTAGAAAATTGTAATACCAATCAGGTTATCTTAAAAGGAATAGAAATACCCAATCTAGCCAATATCTGTGATACGGCGATGAATTATCTAGTGGTTTGGGAAGCAACGGACGCTTGTGGCAACTTGGCTACTAGAAAAGATACGCTTAAGGTCTTTCGTCCTGGAGTGGATAAAATTATTAAGCCGCAAGATATTCTGTTAAGCTGTGGAGTGGATGATTTATCCGTATTAGCTGATAAGGAGAGACTAGGTGCGCCTCGTATTAAAATTGGTTTTCAAGATAATGGCATATTTATACCGACAGATACCATTCAATTAATTGAAAATGTATTTATTTGTAGTTATAGTTTATTGCATGTAGACGAGCGAGTTCGAGTTAATTGTAGTGATAAATATTACCGACATTGGCAAGTATTGGATTGGTGTGCCAACGAACGAAGCATTCCAATTGCTACCCAATTAATCGAATTTAGAGATACTTTAGCACCAGTGATTGACTGTACGCCATTCGCTACTTTAGCAACCGCAGAATATATTGATTTACCAAATACTTCTTGCCAAATAGCCGTTAACTTTCCGCTTCCTACTGCTACTGATAAATGCCAAACTCCTACGGTGCAAGAATTTACCCTAGAGGTTCTAACCAATAATACGTGGACATTCTTACATACTTCCTTAGTCGCCGCAGATGAATTAGAATGTGATACGTTTAGAGTAGGCTATCGAGCTTTTGATAATTGTCAAATAGCGCCATCTAAAGCAGATACTTGTTATCGGTATTTTATCATTCGTGATCTAACTACGCCCAATGCTATTTGTGCCGATGGTTTGTCTGTTTCTTTAGGGAATAGAGATACTACTTTTATTCATGCAGATGCGATAGATGGAGGCAGTTGGGATATGTGTGAAGTGGATACTATTTTGGTGAGAAGAACGCTTTGTGATAATATTTCTGCCTATCAAGGTAAAATTAATCCTTATGTGGTGGATAGGCTAGGTACAAATATTGATCCGATAGGCTGGGATGCTTACTTAGGTTTTACTTGCTGTGATGTCCACCATCCAATCTTTGCAGAATTATTAGTAATTGATAAAAAAGGCAATTATAATTATTGCTCTATGAGTGTGAGAGTAGAAGATAAAGTACGCCCAATTTGTCAACCACTACCTCCAGTTACTGTTTTTTGTGATGAATATCATGCCGAAGATTTAGGCTCTGTTACCGATATTAATGGAAACGATGGATTTGACGTAGGGGAATGGACCCCTTTAATGGGCGATTTAGAAAAATATTATAATCTTGAATTTGGTGACCCAACACTTATTTGTGAAGACAACCTACGCTGCAATGAAATGATGATGGAGCAAGAATATCAGTTAGTGAAGCAAGATTGTGGGGAAGTGATAATCAAAAGAAGATATAGAGTGATTGATTATGGTAAAAATCAATCTGCTTGGGAAGAACAAACCATCAACTTGATTTATAGAGCGAGTTGGAAAATTACTTTCCCAATTGATGTGCAAGGAGATTGTAATGCTCGATTTAGCCCACCAACGGAATCCCCCATTCAAAATGGGAATTGCGACCAATTAAGTTGGGAATATGAAGATGAAATTTTTGAAGCGTCGAATGATATTTTTGTAAAAGTATTACGTACCTATTCTATCATCAACTGGTGTACTTACCAACCTGGTGACAAGCCCTACATTATTCGTAGAGCAGAGAATTATCAGAAATTTGTGACGAATCCAAAAATGCTAACGAGTGATAGCTTAGCAGATGTCGGGTTTATGCAATACACGCAAGTATTAAAAGTCGTCGATGAAGAAAGCCCCCTTTTATTGATTGGTAAAGTGGATACGATTATCACAGGCAAAGGCGATGTTTTCCCATTAGGAGAAGAAGACCATACTTTAGGTAGTGCGCCTTTTGAATGTGATGCAATCAGAGTCTTCCAAGTATTTGGTAGAGACTGTAACGAGGGCATTTCTGAAAGTTTAAATTATCAATGGGAATTTCTAATGGATGGGACTATTCTAGCAACAGGCATAGGCGATACTTTTAGCCAAATCGTCTACCCTGGGCCTTTATACGAGGCTCGTTGGTCGGTAACGGATGTTTTTGCCAATACTTCTTTAATTGCCGAACAGTACACTTTTTTAGATGGTCTTGAACCTGTTCCTTATTGTCATAGCGGTCTAGTAACAGAAATTATGCCTGACAGTAGATTTGCAATCGTTTCTGCCGATATGTTCGACTTAGGTAGTTATGATAATTGTAGTGATCAGGCTGATTTAAAATTTCGTTTATGGCATCCAGTTTTAAATGTTCCTAAACCAAAAACAACCGCAGAGGTAATGGCTTTGCCTGACGTTTTAGAATTAGGTTGTCTTTTTATTGGAACTCAAGATATTGCTTTTTATGTAATGGATGAGGCAGGCAATTTCAACTATTGTTTGACTAGATTAATCGTACAAAATAACATGCAATCTTGCTCTAGACGTAGTGTTTCGGGAGAAATTTCGAACCAAACAGGTCAACCGATTGAGGCTGTTGAAGTAATTGTTGAAAGTACCGATGCCAATTTATCTATCCTATCTAATGATAATGGTGGTTTTGAATTTACCATGCCTGATGGCGCAGATTATACCGTTCATCCTTATAAAAATAATGATCCATTAAATGGCGTTAGTACGTATGATTTGGTCTTAATTAGCCGACATATTTTAGGACTTAACGCTTTTGATACGCCTTATAAATATATTGCTGCCGATGTCAATCAATCTGGAACAGTGACTGCTTTTGACCTTGTTCAACTTCGCCAATTGATTCTAAATATTATCCCGTCGTTCCCTAATAACACCAGTTGGAGATTCTTAGATATGGCGCATGAATTTGACACAATGGAAGCAGGGATGCAATTGGCACATCAACATGAAGAAAGAACTATTCGCAACCTATCCAGCGATCGATTAGGTATGGACTTCCTTGGCGTCAAAATTGGCGATCTCAATGGAAGTGCCGTACCTAACCGCTCTGCTGCAGCCTCGGGCAGAACTTCACCCGATTATTTTAAATTAATCACGGATAATCAATTATTGGAAAAAGGAAAAATCTATACCGTTCCTTTCTATGGGCAAGATTTTGAGCAAATCAATGGTTATCAATTCACCCTAACATTCCCTTATTTAAAATTAATCCATATCGAAGGAGGTGTCGCAAACACAGAAAATTTCGGTCGAACTTTAGCAGACCGAGGTATTTTAACAACAAGCTGGCACTCATTGCAATCCCATGAAATAAACACCCCTTTGTTTACCTTGACTTTTCAAGCGACCAAAGCGGGGCACTTAAATGAGTTGCTTAATGTCACCTCCGAACACACCCCTGCTGAAGCTTATAGCTTCAGCGGGAACTTTTTAAACGTTTCGCTTGCTTTTAGCGAGCCATCACCTATACCCTTCGAGGTTTATCAAAATAACCCCAACCCGTTTAATCAACAAACAACCATTGTTTTCGATTTGCCTGCTAAAGGAAATGCCGTGTTCCAACTCGTCAATTCCCAAGGGCAAATCGTTATCAAACGGGAAGCAGCCTTTCAGAAAGGCCGAAATGAATTGCCTTTAACTACTCGGCATTTGCCTGATGGCACTTATTATTATCAATTGTCTACGCCTTTTGGGGTGGTGACTAAGAAGATGATGAAGGTGCAGTAGGCCGTGTTACGATGTTGCCGTGTTGCCATGTTGTCATGTTCTAGCCATAACAAGGCAACATGGCAACACCGCAACACCGCAACATCAAAATTAGGTAAAGATTAGTTTATGATATAAATAGTTTTACATTCTTGTTTAATTAAAAGCTGTAGAAACACTATTGGAATTCGTTAAGTTGAGATAGGATAGTCGATTGCCGTCAGTTAGGAGGAACACTAATTGAAACGATTGAATAGACTAGCTGAACGAGAAGGATTCCTAACACTTGAAACATATTAAAACATTTAGCGCTGCTTTTTGTGAGATTGAAGCTAGCACTAAGAACAAACACTAATGTACGAACTACTTATTTGAGAAATAGCTGGACGGTTTTCGTCTGGCTATTTTTTTGTATCAATTTGAATTCCCTGCTACTCTAATCGTTTTTTGCCCTACAAAAGGCTGCCCATCTTTGGTCATTCCTTCTACAAAAATCAAGAATTCGGATAGTTTATCGCCTGTATAAAAAGAGAATGGCGTAGCTTGCTTTGCGTCAATGCCAGCCGTTGAATTCCAATATAACGTCGTCCGATAATCTGGTTTCTCTTGATCCATACTATCCGTTGCATAATTAGGCGCATAAAAAGTTCTTGCTTGATGGTAACCAGGGTGTTTAATCGTTAAAATGCCAGGCGTTCTTATTTTTCGATTGTGATCCTTTGGTTCTTTGGTGATTATCGTAATGACGCCTCCTACTCCTTGGATTCCATAAATCGAAGTAGCTGCTAATCCTTTTTTCACATCAAGCATAGCAATTTCTGAGGGAACTAAAGAAGCAGCAGTTATATCGGAAACGATTGCCCCATTTAATTCAAATATAGCAGGAGTAGAATTACTTATAGAGCTTTCGCCTCTTAAATAAATTTCTCTTCCAAGTGGAGTTGTACGAATTTGTATGTTTGTTACTCTATCTCGAATCAAATCATAAATATTCGTATAAATTGCACCGCCTGCCGTCACATCTTCCATATAAACTTTTTGAGAGAAATCAGAATAAAAGAGCCCTCTTTCCTTAAATAATTTCTCGGTAGCTATTGCCCTTTTTTTCTTCTTGTCAATTTTCTGTGCTTTAACGGTAACTGCATCTAAATTAATCGACCATTCAGGATGATAAATGGTATCAACTTTTCGGATTCTATTGACTTCGGTTGCAAAAACTGCTTGTGCCTTTCTACTATAAGGGAAGTCTTTGAGTGTAACACTTTCATTAAACGCTAGTTCATGCAAGTTTAGTAGCTCAAATTTCACATTCTTATTGCCTGTTCTTTTAGCTTCTCCTTTACTTAATTTCCCTTTCTTTTTAGGCTTATGAACATTACCTTGAATCAGGATTTCTGTACTATCTGGTAAATCAAATCCTTTAAAATAAAATAGCCCATCCTCGTCCGTCGTCAAGTTAGTGGAAGTAAAATTTTGTCCATTTAGGATATTTAAAAATACATCTGCTTTTATCGGTATTCCTTGTTTGTTATCTTTCATCACTTTTCCTGCAAAGGAAATATTTTCCTCCGTTGGATAAATGATGGGCATGGGCTTAGCTGCTAAAACATCCTGCCAATTAAATCGACGCCATCCTTGCGTAAGCATCACATAATCTAGCAGCGTTCTACTTTTAATATCGTTCCGCTCGAAATATTGATTGATATAGGCTGTGCAAACGAGGCTAAAAAGTTCCCCAACTTTTTACAAGAAAA
>JAFMDF010000053.1 GCA_017857395.1 Bacteroidota bacterium
GACATTCAAGCGAATGAACCGCAAAGCGGGCGGGATGCATAAGAGCGACCCCGAAAGGTGAATGTCCAAAGACATTCAAGCGAATGAACCGCAAAGCGGGAGGGATGCATAAAAATAGTCAAAAATTTGAATCTATTTGTGTACCGTTACTAAGTTAATATAGTAACGAATAAATAAAAAAATGAAATTTAGTTTAGAAAATAAAGTTGCAGTAATTACAGGAGGAGGTAGTGGTATCGGTAAAGCAATGTCTAAGACTTTTGCAGAAATGGGCGCTGCGGTTCATATTTTGGAAATGAATTTGACCGCAGGAAAGGAAACGGTTGAAGAAATTGAAGCCACTAAAGGAATAGCGTTTTGTCACCAATGTGATGTCTCCAACCAAAAGCAGGTCGCAGCTATTTTTACTCAAATTAATGCAGCAAGTGGGACCGTTGATATCCTAATCAATAATGCAGGTATTGGATTTGTTGGAAATATTGAAAACACTACGGAGGAGGATTTAGACCGACTATATAGTGTCAATGTAAAAGGCGTTTATAACTGTATCAAAGCGGTAATTCCTTATTTTAAAACAAAAAATGAAGGCATTATTATCAATATGGCCTCTATCGCTTCTTCCGTAGGGATAGCCGATAGGTTTGCCTATTCGATGACGAAAGGAGCCGTTTTGACGATGACTTATTCTATTGCCAAGGATTATTTAGCGCATAATATCAGATGTAATTGCATTTCTCCTGCAAGAATTCATACGCCATTTGTCGATAACTTCATCGCCAAGAACTACCCTGGCAGAGAAAAAGAAATGTTTGAAAATTTATCAAAAACACAACCTATCGGACGGATGGGGACGCCTCAAGAAGTAGCAAATTTGGCGCTTTATCTATGTGCCAACGAGTCTGCTTTTATTACAGGAACAGATTTTCCAATTGATGGCGGGTTTATAAAATTGAATGGTTAAGCTTTCAATGCTGGTCAGGAGACCAGGGGATATCCGTTTCAAGTCTGGAGACTTAAAACATCGAACATCGATATTTTGAGCCGATATTTTAAGTCTCCAGACTTGAAATCAATATTTTGCTCGTCTCCAGACGAGCATTTTAGAAAATAATAATAAAAATATGAAATTAATAAGATTTGGTAAAACTGGAAATGAAAAACCAGGTGTGCAATTAGCGGATGGTAGTCGAATTAGTGTGGCTGCTTTTGGAGAAGATTATGATGAAAAATTCTTTGCCAATAATGGTATTGAACGTTTGGAGAAATGGGTACAGAAAAACGAAAAAATCTGTACTAAAGTATCCGATAATACTCGATTAGGTCCACCCATTGCTCGACCATCAAAAATTGTTTGTGTAGGCTTAAATTATGCTAAACACGCTGCCGAAAGCGGCATGGCAGTACCTAGCGAGCCTGTTTTGTTTTTTAAAGCAACTTCTTCCATTATAGGCCCAAATGATTCAGTAATGCTACCAAGAAATAGCACTAAATCGGATTGGGAAGTAGAATTAGCGGTCGTTATTAGTAAAAAGACGAGCTATGTGGAAGAAGCCGAGGCGATGGATTATGTAGCAGGTTATATGCTCCATAATGATGTAAGTGAACGAGCTTTTCAATTAGAGATGGAAGGACAATGGGTGAAAGGAAAAAGTTGCGATACTTTTGCACCAATTGGCCCATTTATGGCAACAAAATCAGAAATTGCTGACCCGCATAATCTCGACCTTTGGTTGAAAATAAATGGGGAAACCTTACAGCATAGCAATACTTCTGACTTCATTTTTGATATTCCAAAAGTAGTCAGTTATATTAGTCAGTTTATGACCTTATTGCCAGGGGATATTATTTCTACAGGAACACCCTTTGGCGTTGGTTTGGGTTTCAATCCACCTAAATATTTAAAAGCAGGGGATGTAATGGAATTAGGTATCGATGGTTTAGGTGTATCCCGACAAGAAGTAATTGCTTATCAACCAAATTCAAAGTAATGAAAATAGACGCACATCAACATTTTTGGCAATTTGACCCTGTTCGGGATGCTTGGATTGATGATTCGATGAAGGTCATTCAAAGGGATTTTTTACCAAAAGATTTACAACCTATTTTAGCCAGCAATGGTATTGATGGATGTATCGCTGTGCAAGCTGACCAATCAGAAACCGAAACGGCATTTTTATTAAATTTAGCGGCTGAAAATGATTGTATTAAAGGTGTGGTTGGTTGGGTAGATTTAGTAGCCAATAATTTGACGGAACGCTTAGCCTATTTTTCTGAAAATCCGCTTTTAAAAGGTGTTCGACATATTGCACAAGGGGAGGCAGACGACTTCTTAATGCGGAAAGAGGTGCAAGACGGCATTGGCCAATTGGAACAATTCGGATTGACTTATGATATTTTAGTTTATGCCCATCAATTACCTGCTGCTATTGATTTAGTCCGTCAATTTCCGAATCAAGCCTTTGTTTTAGACCATATTGCCAAACCAAAAATTTCTGAAGGATTGAGTGAGGAATGGAAAACGAATATTAAAAAATTGGCAGCATTTCCAAACGTCCATTGCAAACTTTCTGGAATGGTGACGGAAACGACTAATTTTCGATGGAAACAGTCGGATTTTCAACCATTTTTAGAAGTCATCTTAGTGGAATTTGGTATTAATAGAGTAATGTACGGCTCGGATTGGCCAGTTTGTTTATTAGCGGCAAAATATGAAGAACAACTAGCTATTGTCCAAGAATATATTGCTACTTTTTCAGCACCTGAACAGGCTAAAATAATGGGCGGAAATGCTAAGGAGTTCTATAATTTAGAGACCATATTGCAATAAACTTGTTCATCAATAATTCAAAGTAAAATGAATTTAAACCTAAAAGATAAAGTCATTATAGTAACTGGCGGTTCTAAAGGAATTGGTTGGGGCATTACTACCTCCTTAGCAAATGAAGGGGCAATTCCATTTATCGTTGGTAGAAAGGAAGGCGATGTAAAAAGAGCGGTGGAAACCATTAAAAATAATGGAGGAAAAGCAAGCTATGCTATTGCCGAATTAACGATTCCCGAACAATGCGAAAAAGCCGTAGAAAAAGTAGTGAAAGAATTTGGTAGAATTGATGGGCTTGTCAATAACGCAGGGGTAAACGATGGAGTAGGGCTGGAAAATGGCAATTATGCTGATTTTATGCGCTCTATTCAGCGCAATGTGGCACATTATTATATGATGGCACATTTAGCTTTACCTTATTTAAAAGAAAGTAAAGGGGCAATTGTCAATATTGGTTCTAAAACGGCTGAAACGGGTCAAGGTGGTACTTCTGGCTATGCTGCTGCCAATGGTGGACGCAACGCACTAACGCGAGAATGGGCAGTCGAATTACTTCCCTACAGCATCCGAGTAAATGCAGTTATTGTAGCTGAGTGTTATACACCCTTATATGATAGATGGATTAAAACCTTTGACAATCCAACAGAGAAATTAGCTGGGATTACTAGTAAAATTCCATTAGAAAAGAGGATGACTACCGCTGAAGAAATAGCGGATATGGTTACTTTTTTAATATCCAGTAAATCAAGTCATACTACGGGACAATTAATTTACGTAGATGGTGGCTATACTCATTTAGACAGAGCTTTATAAATCAAAATATATGCGTTTAACAAGATATTGTTTAGCCTTAGATTTGAAAGAGGATCCTCAATTAATTGCCGAATATAAAAAGTACCATGAGGCCGTCTGGCCCGAAATATTGGGGAGCATTAAAGATGCGGGAGTAGAAAAGGCGGAAATTTACTTAGCAGGCAATCGGATGTTTATGATAATAGAAGTTAATGCCTCTTTTTCTTTTGAAAAGAAAGAATCAATGGACGCAGCCAATCCAAAAGTGCAGGAATGGGAAGACTTAATGTGGAAATATCAGCAAGCATTACCAACTGCCAAAGAAGGAGAGAAGTGGGTTTTGATGGATAAAGTTTGGGAACTATAAATAAAGGACGTCAGATGTCAGACTGACTTCTTATATGAATATCACTTTTTTATCAGATTATCTAAAAGTACAGATTACTACAAAACGAAAAATTAACAAAATGAGCCTTATCCAAAAAGCACCTGTTGTTTCCAAAGAATTAATACTCCCTTTTGTATTAATTACCACCCTTTTTGCCCTATGGGGATTTGCCAATGATATAACCAATCCGATGGTTTCAGCTTTCAAAAAAATATTGGAACTGAATAACACTCAAGCTTCTTGGGTACAACTTGCCTTTTATGGAGGCTATTTTACGATGGCATTGCCAGCGGCAATACTTGCCAAAAAATATTCTTACAAAACAGGCATTTTGATTGGTTTGGCATTGTATGCAATTGGAGCGTTATTATTTTATCCAGCAGCTGCTTATGAACAATTTGGCTTTTTTCTGGCAGCTTTATACATTTTAACCTTTGGTCTAGCTTTTTTGGAGACAACCGCCAACCCCTTCATTCTGTCTATGGGCGCAGAAGAAACTGCAACTCAAAGACTCAATCTAGCACAAGCCTTTAACCCTATTGGTGCTTTAGCAGGTTTATTTGTTGCTCAAAATTTTATATTGGGTTCTTTGCAATCTGATGATTTAGACCAAAATGGCAATGCTATTTATGACACCTTATCAGAAACTGCAAAAGCTGCGGTCAGGAGCGCCGATTTAATGGTCATAAGAAATCCCTATGTGATGCTAGGATTAGCGGTCATTGGAATTTTTGTCCTAATTGCTCTAGTAAAAATGCCAGAAAATAAAGAATCGGATAATGGAGAAAATATAGGAACTGCGATTAGTAGGATTTTCCAAATTCCAAAATTCAGAGAAGGCGTATTGGCACAAATGTTTTATGTAGGCGCACAAATTATGTGTTGGACCTATATTTACCAGTATGCAGAAACCTTGGGTATTGACAATCGTTCTGCTGTTCCTTATGCTATGACTGCTTTAGGTATTTTCTTGGTGGGTCGTTGGATATGCACCTATTTAATGCGCTTTATTAATCCAGGAAAACTGTTAATGTATATGTCTTGTTTGGCAATGGTCTTTACCTTAGGAGCAATCTTTTTACAAGGCATGGCAGGCTTATATAGTTTAGTGCTAATTTCCTTTTGTATGTCTTTAATGTTCCCCACCATTTATGGCATTGCCTTAGAAGGAATGGGAGAAGATGCTAAATATGGTGCTGCTTTTTTAGTGATGGCAATTGTAGGGGGGGCTATCATGCCTACTGCACAAGGAATGATTTTGGACATTGGTGGAACAGGTTATGCAGATACCCAGATATTAGGCGTGCCTGAGGTGAATTTTTCTTTCATTTTGCCTTTATTCTGTTTTGTTGTAGTAGCGATTTATGGATATCGGGCTTATCGGGTTTTTAGATAATGTTAATCTACAGCTAGTTGCAATCATACATCTTAAATCAAAATTTAGACTACTATTCAATAGAGGTCAGAAATCAGACCATGAGATGAAGGAATGCAATTCCTGAACCGCTTGCGGATGGGCTGCTATAATTCCGAACCCGTAGGGATGGGCTGCCAAATTTTTCTGTCAGAAGTCAGACCATCATCTTCGATGATTGACAGAAGTCAGAATTGTGATGGTATTTAAGTCATAAGTCTGACTTCTGAGAATGAAATGGTCTGACATCTAAAATAAAAATATGAGTAAAGCAATAAAATACAACCCAAAGTATCCATCAGTAGCAGACTTGCGAACAAAAGCAAGGAAGCAAATTCCAAAATTTGCTTTTGAATATTTAGACGGTGGCTGTAATGAAGATACCAATTTACGGAAAAATACTGCTGAAATTCGAGAAGTAGAATTGATACCTGAATACCTCACTAAACATACAGGGTCAAGCATGAAAACCAAATTATTTGGGATAGAATACGATGCTCCTTTTGGTGTTGCCCCAGTTGGTTTACAAGGTTTAATGTGGCCGAAGTCACCAGAAATTTTAGCAAAAGCAGCATTTGAACATAACATTCCTTTTTGTTTGAGTACCGTGACCACTTCTAGTATAGAAACAATTGCAAAAATTACAGAAGGAAAAGCTTGGTTTCAATTATACCATCCCGCAGAAGATAAAGTCAGAGATGACCTAATTAATCGAGCGGCAGCGGCAGAAATGCCAGTATTGGTTATTTTAAGTGATGTTCCAACTTTCGGATTCCGACCAAGAGATATTAGAAATGGTTTATCCATGCCACCCAAAATGAGCGTAGCCAATTTTATGCAAATATTTGGCAAACCCAATTGGGCATTGAGAACCTTATTCAATGGGCAACCCAACTTCGAAACGCTAAAACCATATATGCCTAAAGGTTTAGATATGGCGCAGCTTGGTAAATTCATGGACCAAACCTTTTCTGGTCGGCTAAATGAGGAAAAAATCAAGCCTATTCGGGATATGTGGAAAGGGAAATTGGTATTAAAGGGTGTTGCCAATGAATTGGATGTAGAAAAAGCCATCAAATTAGGAATAGATGGGGTAATTGTATCGAATCATGGAGGCAGACAATTAGATGCAGGAGAGTCAACTATCAAACCATTAGCAAGAATCGCTGAAAAATATGGTGACCAAATAACAGTTATGATGGATAGCGGCATTCGTTCGGGACCAGATATTGCTAGAACTTTAGCCTCAGGGGCTGCATTCACCTTCATGGGGCGAGCTTTTATGTATGGAGTAGCGGCATTGGGCGCAGAAGGAGGAGACCATGTGGTTTCTATGATGAAAACACAATTGCAACAAGTCATGGAACAAATTTGCTGTGAGACAACAACAGACTTTCCAAAATTTATAAAGAAATAAGCGGTTATTTTTTAGCCCGTAAGAATAATTTGGTTTTATTTGGTTAGGTTTGGTGGTGCTATTTATTTAGTACCACCTTTTTTGACCATAAGCTCTGCTTGAATACAACGAATATTGAGGAGTTGGTACTTATTAAATCTAGTGGTTAATTTAAATGAATCTCCAAAACAATTAATTAGTAGGGAATATGAAGGTTCAAAATAAATACAATCATTTTCTGCTTTTTTGTCTAATCTTATTGCTATCTTCAATAATAGCAGGTCAGCAGGTCTTGTCTGCTCAAAAAATTGAAAGATACTCTAATAAGGAAGGGTTCAATCAAAATACCATCAATACTATTGCGCAAGGTGCTTATGGGACTTTATGGTTTGGCACTACAAATGGTTTGATTAAATATGATGGGTATGATTTTACACGGTACACCATTGAGTCAAGTAAGGAAACCAGTATCTCCAACAATAATATCCAAAAGCTACATACTGATTCGACAGGAATTCTATGGATTGGCACCGTAGAAGGAATGGAGGTATATATTCCTTCCCTCGAAAGATTTTATCGCGTACCCCTTCCATCGAAGGTAAATGTTAGTCATATTGCTGCGGATGCTTATGGAAATATATGGTTTTCAGGGCAAAAGGAATTATATGTTTGTAGGCTTGTAGATGTTACAAAAGGAAAGTTTGAAGTATCAGAAAATTTACTGAAACCGCATCCAAAGTATAGATTTTTAAACGACTTCTATTTTGTTGATAAAAATACATTGCTTATAGGTACAAAGGAGGGACTCTATTATGCTGATTTTGTAAAAAATGGCCAACAAAAATGGCCAACAATAAAGTCGATTAATACAATTTCATTTTTTTTGAACTATGACATAACAAGGCTCAAAAAAATAAAAAATATCTACTGGATTGGAACGGCAAATGGGTTATTTAAAACGACCTTAGAAGGAACTAGAATGCATATAATCCGTAGATTTGACAGCACTATCAACAATCCTACTAATAAATCTACCCTCTCCGTAAAAACTATTTTTGAAGATGATACTGGCTCCATTTGGATAGGTTCTACAACAGAAGGGCTTTCAAAATACTTACCTGAGACAGAAAGTTTTATAAATTATCCCTACAATCCTAATGAACAATTGGGGCTAAGTAGTAAACAGATTAACGTAGTCTTCCAAGATAATTTCAAAGTACTCTGGATTGGCACCGCTCAAGGAGGAATCAATAAATTAGATTTATTACAAAAAAAATTTATTACCTATAGCAATAATCTTCATAATCCGTATGCCCTCTTAGATAACCTAATCAATGGTATTTTGGAAGACCGTCAAGGCAGGCTTTGGGTCCTCGGTTATAATAAAACGTTGTGCCGAAGTATAGGAAAGGTAACAGATAATACCGTAAATCAACTTAAATTTGAAACCCTAGAAAAAGAAATTAACCTTAGAGAAAAGGATATTTTTAGGTCAATTTTCGAAGATGAAAGAGGTTTTATCTGGCTGGGAACAGATTTATCTTTATATGTGTTTAATCCTACTACTAATAAATTCAAAGAAATAAAACTAAAAACGAAAGAGCCATTCGAGTTAAATCAGAAATATTGGTCAATAACACAAATTGATCAAGATAGAATCCTTTTGGGTGGCTACCAAATTATAGTTTTGGAAAATCCATGGGAAAAAATTGAAACAGAAAGAAATCCAGAGATTGACGTCCACTCCATGCTTGATATTGGTTTAAAAAGGGTGCAGGTCATTTTAAAAGACAAGCATAATAAATTATGGTGTGGCACATCTAATGGTTTATTCGAACTTGATTTGGATCTGGAAAAAAGAAAAATTGAACTAAACGAAATTACCATAACTGGAAAAGCAATCCAACTTAGCAATACTAATATATTTTGTCTCTATGAAGAAGGCAAAGGAAACATTTGGGTAGGTACCTTCGGAGGTGGAATTAACAAATTATTATTAGATAATAAGGGTACCCCTCAAAAAATAAGATATTATCAAAAAAACAACCTATTACCAGATGATGCCATTTATGGAATCCTGCCTGAGGGAGCAGAATTTTTGTGGATTAGTACGGATATGGGATTAGTCAAATTCCATCTAGAAGATAAAAAAATTGATGTGTTTGATGTTAGGGATGGTTTGGCGCAAAATAATTTTCGGCAAAACGCTCATTTTCTTGGGAAATCAGGCTACTTTTATTTTGGCGGGTTAAATGGTCTCACCTTGTTTAAACCTGAAAATATTAAATTAAATGCCCAAGTTCCTGAAATTTTAATTTCAGACCTTTTGGTCAATAATCAGGTAATCAATATCGGTGAAAAACTAAATAAGCATACGGTCCTTACCAAATCCATTTCTGAAACAGAAAGTATTACCCTAAATCAAGAACATCGAATAATAGGCTTTAATGTAACGGTAAAGCATACGGCTTCGCCTTTTAAAAACAAAATAGCCTATAAATTAGAAGGTCTTAATAAAGATTGGGTAGAAGAAAAAACAGGAAAAACGACCATTACCTATACCAATCTATCAGCTGGCAATTATAGATTTCTAGTAAAAGGAGCGAATGGTGATGGCATTTGGAATAGGGAAATTAAATCTTTAAAACTTAAAATATTACCTCCTTGGTATCAAACATGGTGGAGTTATTTGTTATTTGGTCTTTTAATAATTGGCATAGGGGCAGGTATAGTGGTCTATTTTACTCAACACGAAAAATTAAAACAGCGACTTAAATATGAAAAAATAGATAAGGAAAGGTTAGAAACTATCAATCAAGGTAAATTTCGATTTTTCACTAATTTATCTCATGAATTTAAAACACCTTTGACCTTAATTGCAGGCCCTTTAGAGCATATTATTGCTAATAATTCAGATACCAATAATAATAAATATTTAGCGATAATTCAGAAGAACTCGAAGCGATTACTTAGTCTTGCGGATCAATTGATAACTTTCCGTAAAGCAGAAGAAGGTTACCTAAGTTTAAATCTCAGTAAAAATACCTTAGGAGATTTTATTTACCCTAGCACAGAGGCATTTGAAAATTATGCTACTGAAAAAAATATTAACTTTTTTTATAAAGTTAACTCCCCTAATGAAGAAATTATAATTGATGTTGAAAAAACCGAGCGGGTCATCTTCAATTTACTGTCCAATGCTTTCAAGCATACCCCAACTCATGGAAATATTAGTATAGAAGCTGAAGTTAGGTTGCGTGAAGGTCAAAAAATGATACGTATAGATGTTATTGATAATGGTAAAGGTATCCCTAAAGTAGATTTAGAAAATATCTTTGAGCGTTTTTATCAACTAGGAAACAAAAAAGATGCTATTTCTGGAGGAGGTATTGGATTAGCTTTTTGTAAAACATTGATTGAGTTACTTGGGGGAGAGATTTCAGTAAGCAGTACACCCAAAGTAGAAACTCGTTTTTCGGTGATATTGCCTTCTAAAACAATCGAAAAACACGGAACAGATACGATAAATTTTTCTAACAAGTCTTTTATCAAAGATTGGATACCCTTAGCAGTAGAGGATATAAAGGAAGACCCTAAAATATCATTAGCAGCGTCAAAAAAGAAGCATAAAATTTTAATAGTAGAAAATGAAGTGGATGTGCAAACTTTCCTAAAGAGTGCCTTATCACAGAAATATACTATTCGCTTGGCTAATAATGGGTTGGACGCATTGAAAAAAATAGAAGAACAAGAACCAGATTTGATAATTAGTGATGTGATGATGCCAGAAATGGATGGATTTGAATTGTGCGAAAAGATAAAAACTGATGCTAAGACCTGCCATATACCTATTTTATTGCTAACTGCATTAGGAGGAAATGAAGATTTGATAAAAGGACTAGAGTTTGGGGCAGATGAATACATTAGCAAACCTTTTTCCTTATACCATTTGAAACTGCGAATCGAAAAATTGATTCAATATAAGGTACAATTAAGGGAATATTTTTCAAAAAATAGTACCCTTCCAAAAAAAGATATTGAAATCTCCTCAAGAGATAAGGAATTCTTGAGTAAAATTATAGAGATAATGGAACAGAACATGGCTGATTCAAATTTCGGCGTGCAAGAACTAGCTGATACAATGACTTTAAGTTCTGCTCATTTCTACAGGCGATTAAAACAACTTACAGGGCAAATTCCTAATGTTTATTTAAGAAATTTTAGATTGCAGAGAGCTGCAGAATTATTGAGAAAAAATGAAGGGCATAATGTGACCGAAGTGATGTATCAAATAGGGATAGAGTCTAATTCTTATTTTTCTACTGCTTTTAAAAAATTACATGGTGTTTCTCCTTCAGAATATTTAAAGAAAAATGTCAATACTCCAATCAAGTTAGATACCAGCCAAGGGGGTTTAACGACTGGAGAATAAAATAATATTATCGGTTTTCCCCACCTTTGGAACAGTAAAAAATAGAGCTGTTCTTTTTGAATCACTTTCTAACAACAACAGTCTTACTACTGGATATTTTGACTTTTCGTTGCTCCGACTTGCGAAGTTTTCAAAACTTAGTAAGTCTAAACTGCTAGAAAACAGAGAATTAAACTTCCCAAGTCTTGAAGACTTTTTAAGTTCTAGAACAAATGTCCAGTAGTAAGGAATTACTGTTTACTCTATTCTTGCGAGTGAAAAAAGCAAGAAATTGATGGAATTCAGCAAAAAAATGATGGAAATAAGAAAGCCCTTTTCTTAATTGTTAAGCTACATTTGTTAAACTTTTACCCTAATTATTAGGAAAAAAGTATTGCATTGAATATTGAAAACATCATAATATAATCAACTTATTAAACTCAACTATTTATGAAATTAACTTTATCTAGCATACTGCTTTTTATTGCTTTTGGGCTATTTGCCCAAGAATCCAATATTAGCGGTAAAGTAACAAATGAACAAGGGGAAATGCTCATCGGCGCTACTGTTCAAGCCAAAGGCACTTCTGTTGGGACTACGACCGATATTGATGGGAAGTTCTCCCTTTCAGTTCCAATTGAAACCACTACTTTAATAGTTAACTATACAGGCTATAAGGACTTAGAAGTAAATATTAGAGGAGTATCTGTAATCGATATAGTGCTAGAAGAAGGTCTGGTTTTGGACGAAGTGGTAGTAGTAGGATATGGAACGCAAAAGCGATCAGATTTAACTGGGGCTATTGGATCTATCAAAGGAGAAGGATTGGACAAACTTCAGGTCGGAGATCCTTCTCAACTAATTATGGGCCGAATGGCTGGTGTAAGGGTCGAATCTAGTGGAGGTAGCCCAGGAGCTAGTACTAATATTGTAATTAGAGGAGTTTCCTCCTTGACAAATTCCGATCCATTATTTGTTATTGATGGGATGTTAACAGATAATATGGATTTTTTAAATCCATCTGATATCAAATCGATTCAAGTGTTAAAAGATGCATCTGCTGGTGCAATTTACGGATCAAGGGCTGCCAATGGGGTGGTCATCGTTACAACCAATGATGGCACAGGAGTTGAAGGTGTCAATGTAGATTTCGAAACAAGTTATGGAAACCAATCTCAAATTAAAAAACTGGATTGGATTTCAGGAGCAGAATATGCAGATTTAAGAAATAAATTGGCAATTGCAAACACTCCAGAAGGAGAGCAACCTAATTTATTACCTGGTTTTAACGAATTTTTGGACCCTTCTGTTAATACCATCATTGATGATATAGCCATTTCAGATGCGCCTATAAGAAACTCCTCTGCTAAGGTTTATGGAAATGCTGGAATCGTAAATTTTAATATTTCAGCTAATTGGTTAGATCAGGAAGGAATAATCGTTGCTTCTGATTTTGATAGAAAGACGTTTCGGGCCAATATGAATATAGATTTAGGAAAATTGCAGATAGCGGAAACATTTACCGTTTCAAGTACCTATAGAACAAAAAATACCATTTGGAATTTAGGAAACAATATACTGCCTACCATTCCATTCCTAAACCCTGCCAATGAAGGCGGATACGGTGGTGCATCTCAGGAATTACACATGCAAGACGGGAATAACCATATAGGAAGAGCCCTTCTTCAAGATCGTCATGAAACCAAGGACAATCTTTTGGGTGGTTTGAATGTTAGCTACGAAATTATTGAAGGTCTTAAAGCCAATGTAAACATGGGTATTCAATATTTCAATACTTCAGATTACACCTTTAACCCTACTTTCTTTATATCCAACAATTTAGATGCAAACAAACAGACTCCTGAATTAATCGATAGGACTTCTAAATACCAAAACCAACTTATAGAAGGTACGCTAAATTATCAGAAATCATTTAGTAAGCATTCAGTTGAACTACTTGCAGGGGTTACTTCCCAAAAAACGGAAACTGACAGAGCCGTTATATGGGCTTCAGGGTTTCCTTCTAATGACATAAGACAGGTGAGTGCGGCAAGTACAATCGTTCAAGCCCAAGGTACAGAAGTAGTTAGTGCTTTACGATCTGTATTTGGTCGATTTAATTACAACTATGCTGGGAAATACTATTTAAGTGGTACTGTCCGTAGGGATGGTTCCTCAAGGTTTTCCCGAGAAAATAGATATGGCGTATTTCCATCCGTATCTGCTGCTTGGACCATCTCCAAGGAAAACTTCTTAATAGACAGTGAAATAGTGAACAACTTAAAAATCAGAGGAAGTTATGGAGAATTAGGCTCTCAAAATGTTGGGGATTATGCCTTTATTCCGGTTTTGAATATAAATAGTGATGCCGTTTTTGGAACAGGCCAAGTCCGAATCCCTGGTGTTTCACAAACCGTTTTTGCGAACCCTAATCTTGTTTGGGAAACCACAAAATCCTATAATGTTGGGTTAGATTTAGCACTGTTCGATTATAAATGGACTTTTACTGCTGATTACTTTGATAAAAAGTCTGAAGATATTTTGGTGTCCCTTAGAATACCACCCACTTCTGGCACCAACATACCTGTTCCTCAAAATGCAGCATCTATACAAAATAAAGGTTTGGAATTAGCTGCAGTATATAGTGATAATTTTGGAGCGTTTAATTTTAATTTAGGTGGAAACCTTACCTTCTTATCAAATGAGGTACTTGCATTAGGGGACAATATCGCTCCTATTACAGCGGGTGTTGGGTCAACTGCCAGTCAAACACGGACAGATGTAGGTGCGCCGGTAGCCAGTTTTTACGGTTATAATGTGATAGGTATTTACCAAACCATGGCTGAAGTGGAGGCGGATGACAATGCTGATCCAAATGCACAACCGGGAGATTTTATTTATGAAGACCTAGATAATAGCGGAGCATTAACAGCAGATGACCAAAAAGTTTTAGGAAGTTACATGCCAGACATAGAATATGGATTCACACTCGACGCAAATTATAAAAGTTGGGATATCAATATGATTTTTAATGGGGTTGCTGGAAATGAAATCTATAATAATGGAATAGGTAGGAATTTGTTAAACCTGGGAAGTAATATGACCAGAGAGGCATTGAATTATTGGACTCCTGAAAATACAGATACCAGAATACCAAGAATTGGCGGTGGTGCTAATAACGGCAGAGTGAGTTCTTTTCATATAGAAAGTGGGGCGTATTTCAGACTTAGAAATGTCCAAATCGGATATACGCTTCCACAAAGGCTATTGGAAAAATGGAATATTAGAAAAATAAGAGTTTATGGATCTGCCCAGAATTTGTTTACAATATCTGATTATTCAGGCTACTACCCAGAAATTGGAAGGTCTTTTGATGATGAGCTAAGAGTGGTTGACAATAATAATTTACTCTTCTTTTCAGGGATAGATCAGTCTTCGTATCCTGCTGCAAGAACAATCATGATTGGCTTACAAGTTGGCTTATAATTTAAAGGCATAATTAATAAAAAAGAATAAAATGAAAAAATATATTTTAACCTTTCTCTGCTTCATCTTCCTGTTAGGATGTGAAAAAGATTTGTTGGATCAAGCAAACCCCAACACCTTAACTCCAGATATTTTTTGGAAAACCGAAGCGGATGCTACATCAGCTATAATAGGAACTTATAGTCCGCTATCTACTATATTTTACCATGGTAGAATATGGTATATAGTTGAATTGTCAAATTCTGATGAAATTTGGAATCCCGGCGGTATTGGCGGGGATTTAAGACACTATAACGGAAACCCCAACGACGGTAATTACGCTAATGCCTTTGCAGAAATGTGGAAGGTGATCTTTAGAGCTAATCTCGTATTGCAAAATGTACCTGGTATTGAAATGGATGCCAGCTTAAAAGATAATATTTTAGGCGAAGCTTATTTCTTAAGAGCTTTAAATTATTTTGTTCTGGTCAATCATTTTAGGAATATTCCATTGGTAACAGAACCTGCCGCCAGTTTGGAAGCGACCCAGCAAGCACAAGTAGATCCCAGCTTGGTTTGGGATCAAATAAAAGCAGATCTTACTACAGCCATTACCCTATTACCAACCTCCTGGGATGACAATAATAAAGGACGTGTTTTTAAAGGTTCCGCATCAGCGCTTTTAGGAAAGGCTCATTTATATTTAGAAGAATGGGGACCTGCCTCAGCTGAATTTAAAAAACTGATAGATGGAAACTATGGCACCTTTGACTTAATGGAAAACTTTGGAGATAATTTCAAAGAATCCTCTGAGAATAATATGGAGTCACTCTTTGAAATTCAATTCGATAAGACAGGAGCCTGGACAGCTGGTTGGGGATCAGATGTGCCTTCAACAGCTAGATATAGTTCAATGGATTTTGACCATGCAAATTACGAGATGAATCCATGGGTTTTAGATTTGTTCTTGCAAGAAACAACCAACGGTGGGCTTATGGATCCACGAGCGAAGGAAACATTGGTTTGGGACTATCCGGAAGCTGAACACTTTGATGGCATTCTATTTTCAGAAAAGTTTGCTACTCAATTAACAGATTTTGCAGCAGATCCAACTAAAAGAAGACCCGTAAGAAACGCTAAGTTTATAGCACCTAATGGCGGACAACCTAGAGCAGCTTTTAATACAAATGGAAATAATAAAAGAATTATCCGATTTGCAGATGTGTTATTAATGCACGCAGAAGCTGAAAATGAAGCTAGTGGTCCTACTGCTGATGCTTATGCATCTATTAATCGAGTACGCGCCAGAGTGGATATGCCAGAAATTCCAGCAGGTTTGTCTAAAGATGTTTTTAGACAACGTGTCCGTGATGAACGAACCTTGGAACTTTGTAACGAGTCTCAAAGACCATTGGATTTATTAAGATGGGGACTGTCACCTAGCAGATTTGTTGACGATCCATCTTTAAGACCTAACGCGCTGCTTTATGTGCCAGGAAGAGAATATTTCCCTATTCCTCAATTGGAGATTGCTACCAATCCAAACATGGTGCAAAACCCAGGATATAATTAAAAAAGAAATTATAATTCTTTTATTTTTGAGGTTTTTAATATAGAAAAAGGAGTCATTGATTTTAGTGGCTCCTTTTTTCAACTTAGCACAATTGTATATGTACCCTATTTCTTTTAAAAATATTGGTCTTCAGGCACTTTCCTATTTGGTAGTTGTAATGATATGCTCTTGTAATTTATCAAATAATAAGGATGCTTCGAATCAAACTTTCTTTAAAGAAATATCGGGTACTGAAAGCGGTATTGCGTTTACCAATACTATTACCGAAAATGACTCTTTAACTTATTTTAAATTCCCCTATATCTATATGGGCGGTGGAGTAGCCATTGGAGATATCAATAATGATGGTCTATCTGATGTGTTCCTTACAGGAAATATGGTTGCCAATAAGCTATACCTCAACAAAGGAAATATGGAATTTGAAGACATTACTTCCTCCGCCAATATGGAAGGTGATCAGCGATGGTACACCGGTGTGACCATGACCGATATCAATAATGATGGATTTCTGGATATTTATCTCTCCGTTTCTGGAAAATATGAAGACTCCAGAAACCAACTTTTTATCAATAATGGAGACCAGACTTTTACCGAAAAGGCAGCAGATTTTGGTATTGATGATGCTTCTAATTCTATACAATCTACCTTTTTTGATTATGATAATGATGGGGATATTGATTTGTTTGTAGCCAATTATCCCTTGGTTGAGTTGAGTCAGGGTAATCAATTCTATGCTGAAAAGATGCGGGAAAATGATTACCAAGAAAGCGCCCATCTGTATCGGAATGATGGGGATGGTCTTTTTAAGGATGTTACTGCCGAGGCTGGAGTACAAAATTTTGGACTCACTTTGGGTTTGGTCGCCACGGATTTTAACAATGATGGGTTGACAGACCTCTACCTTTCCAATGATTTCAATGTTCCCGATTACTTTTACCTCAATAATGGTGATGGAAGCTTCCGAGAAATTTCAAAAGAAGGAATTGGACATACGTCCATGTTTGGAATGGGAATCGACGCTTCAGATTTTAATAATGATGGGCTGGTCGATTTAATTCAGGCGGATATGTCACCAGAAGACTATGTGCGTTCGAGAGTGAATATGGCCAGCATGAGTCCCCAAAATTTCAATGAGGGGGTTTCGTTAGGTTTTCACTATCAGTACATGCAAAATAGCCTTCAGGTAAATAGCGGTATTGATTCCGATAATAAGCCCATTATGAGTGAAATTTCAAGATTAGCAGGAGTCGCTTCTACTGACTGGAGCTGGTCAACGCTGTTTGCTGATTTGGATAATGACGGTTGGAAAGATATCTACATCACCAATGGAATGAAACGAGATGTCAATGACAATGATGTGAACAATAGAAGTAAACCAACGTCTTTTAAGCAAGCATTTAACCTAGAAATCACGGACTATAAAAGTCAACCTATTGCCAACTACGTTTATCAGAACCAAGGTGACTTTGCTTTTGTGAAAAAAGGGGAAGATTGGAATCTGGATTTTGAGGGTTTTTCTAATGGGATGTCTTATGGTGATTTGGATAATGATGGAGACTTGGATCTGGTCATTAATAATATCGACCAAACCGCCTCCATGTTTCAAAATGAGACCCAAGGAAGCAACTATTTGAGGATTTCATTGAGAGGCCCTAAGCAAAATACCATTGGAGTGGGGGCTAAAGTAACCGTAGAATCAAGTGAGACTACTCAATATCAGGAACTAACGCTTACCCGAGGTTTTCAGTCGAGTGTGGAACCTGTTCTACATTTTGGTCTGGGTTCAAATGCTATCATAGAAAAAATTCATGTTATTTGGCCAGACGGAAAAGAACAAATGTTGGCTAATCCACCCGCCAATACTTTAATGGAAATAAACTATGTTAACGCAATAAATCCTACAACGAAAAAGATAAAAATCAATCGCTCTTTTAAAGATATTACGGTATCCTCGAATATTGCATTTACCCACAAGGAAGATTTATTTGATGATTATAAATCAGAGCCACTATTACCCTACAAGTATTCTATGTTGGGTCCTGCGCTTACGAAAGGAGATATTAATGGAGATGGTCTGGATGATTTTTATGTGGGCGGTGCTTCAGGAATATCAGGGGCATTATTTATTCAGCAGGAAGATGCCAAATTTATAGAAATGCAAGGGCCTTGGCAAGAGGACCTGCTTCAAGAAGAGGTAGGTGCTGTTTTTTCTGATTTTGACAATGATGGAGACCAAGACTTATATGTCGTTGCTCATGGAAATAAATACCAAGACCATAAGGATCAATTGTATATAAACCTTGGTACTAATTTCGTCCGGTCGTTATCTGCACTTCCGAGTGAATTGATAGCAGGCAAATCCGTTGCCGTTTGTGATTTTGATAAAGACGGTCTAAAAGATATTTTTATTGGTGGGCGAAATACGCCTGGAAAGTATCCTTTTCCAGCATCCAATTTATTGCTAAAAAACCTTGGCGGAAAAGACAGCGCCTTGAAATTTAAAGAAGTAATTAATGCTGAAACAGACGGCCTTTCTGAACTTGGAATGGTTACAGACGCGATATGGACTGATATAGATGGAGATAGTTGGGAAGATTTAATTTTGACCGGGGAATGGATGCCCATCACTATATTCAAAAACAATAAAGGTCGCTTAATAAATATAACCAAAAAATGCGGATTGGAAGAAAGCTTAGGATGGTGGAATACCCTTAAAAGCGTTGATGTTGATAATGATGGTGATTTGGATTTAGTGGCTGGAAATCTTGGACTTAACCATAAATACAAAGCTACCCTTGATTCTCCATTTGAGGTTTACTCGGCTGATTTTGATGAAAATGGGGACAATGACATCGTGTTAAGTTATAATAAAGGAAAAAAGAAAGTGCCTTTAAGAGGCCGGGAATGTTCAGCTCAACAAGTCCCAGCAATTGCAAAAAGATACCGCACTTTTAGGGAGTTTGCCAAAGCAGACTTACTTGAAATATATGGAGAGAGAATGCTCCAAGAGGCATTGCATTATCGAGCCAATACTTTTGCACATAGTTGGTTTGAAAATGAAAACGGTCGATTCTCGCAGAGCCATCCACTTCCAATTAGAACCCAGTTTTCGCCCATTAATGCCATAGAAACGATTGATTATAATGGGGATGAATTTCCCGATTTATTAGTAGCTGGTAATTTATATCAAGCGGAAGTGGAAACGCCACGTTCCGATGCTGGATTGGGTTTGGTGTTGGTTGGATCTTCCGAGGGTTTTCAAGAAGTTCGGCCAAACGAAAATGGATTACTTTTTAGAGGAGACTTAAAGGCAATAGTTCCTATTCAATTAGCCCATGCAAAAAAAGGTTATTTGTTAGGCTCAAATAATGGGAAATTGCGACTAATAGAATTTGTGAAACAAAAAAAACCTTTGGTGATAAATTGATTAAACGATTAGGAATGAGATATAAATAAATGTTACAATTTAGGGTGAGGATTTTTTTCTTTAGACGACTTGAAAAATTAGGAGTTTATCTGGTATAAGTGACTAATTTTTCAAGGAAGTATAAAGGAAAAAAGACCAGCCTAAAAGTAATAGTTATTTGTTTCTCATTCCTTAGAGTAGTTGTAGGTTAAATTGAAAATCTATGGAACGATGAAAAAATCAGAAATAGTCGTCCAGGTATAGAATTTTTTTTAAAACAAATATATTTTAAAGCGCTCATTTCTGCTTGCAGAACATAACCTTTTTATGCCTATTGGCTACATAAGAGATTGTATTTTAATTGGTATATATCATAAATAGTAAGTGCTCAATGCTGGTCAGGAGACCAGCGGATACAGGGTTCAAGTCCGGAGACTTAAACCATCGAACACCGATATTTTAAGTCTCTAGACTTGAAATCAATATCCCTGTCGTCTCCTGACGACCATGTATAGAGCACTTAGCCCTAAATATTACCTTTTTTTTATAGGCTTAATGTTGTTTAGTTAAGCCTTATACTTTTTAAATGAAATAAATTTATAATAATGAACAAGTTATTTATTATCCTACTGCTCATTTTTAATATAACGCTTTATGCGCAAGAAAAAAATGGCAAGAACATGGATGAAATGTGGGGAGACCAAAAAGAAATTAGTGGCTCAAAAGGTGCCAAAAGAGCAGCCCTTTTTGACAATGGAAATTACGCTATGTTCATTCATTGGGGGACTTACTCTAATATAGCCAATAAATGGAAAGGTAAAACTTATTACGGGATTTCAGAATGGATTATGAACCCACGTAGAGCAAATATTTCGCCAGCCGAATATATGGAACATGCCAAAACATTCAATCCTGTTAATTTTAATGCTAAAGCTATTGCAAAATTGGCAAAAGATGCAGGAATGAAGTATGTAGTTATTACCAGTAAACATCACGACGGTTTTGCGATGTATGATTCTAAAAGCAATGATTTTAATATTGCTAAAGTATCCAAATTTGGTCGTGACCCAATGAAAGAATTAGCAAAAGAGTGTAGAGCACTTGGTTTAGGTTTTGGTTTTTATTATTCTCATAACCAAGATTGGACTTTCCCTGGAGGAAATGGAGGCCCAAAACAAACAGCCAATGGAATGGCAGCGGATTTTGATTACTATTTTAAAGAAAAATGTTTACCTCAAGTAAAAGAAATTACAACCGAATATGGAGATATATCAATGGTTTGGTTTGATACGCCCGGTGACATGGAAAAGAAATATGTGGCAGAATTGGTAGCCGTTGTTCGCAAAAACCAACCTATGGCAATGATTTCAGGTCGAGCGGGTCATGGTTTAGGAGATTATAAGTCCTTTGGTGATATGAATATCCCAATAGAAAATATTGATGGACTTTGGGAGACGGTAGATGTTACCAACGACTCATGGGGTTATGCTTGGTATGACCAAAATTGGAAAAGCCCAAAACGAATTTTAAAAAGTGTGATTTCTACTGTAGCAAGAGGAGGTACTTATATGTTGAATATCGGACCCGCACCTGACGGTTCGATTCCAATGGAAGCCCAAGATGCGCTAAGAAAATCGGGAGACTGGATTGAGAAATATCCGCAAGTGATTTATAGTGTAGGTGCCTCACCGTGGGGACGTGAAATGGCTTGGGGAGATGTTATTGTTGCTGCTAATGGCAAGCTAAATTTATGTATTTACAATTGGCCTATGGACGGAAAAATTGTTTTGCCCGGTTTACAAAATACTATCAAAAAGGCTAAGTTATTGGTCAATGGTAAACGCAAAAAGTTGAAAACCAGTCAAAAAAATGGATGGACGACGATTCATCTACCTGCCAAAAGACCTGAAAAGTTAATATCCGTGGTAGAAGTAGCCATCGAAGGACCTATTAAAGTAAACCATTCTCTATCTTTAGACCCAAGTTATCCTACCCGTTTTTCCGTTGCCTTTGCAAAAGGCAAAAATTGTACGATAAAAGAAAAACAATGGATGGAAAAATTTGGTGAATGGAAACACATCGAACAAGCACAAGACTGGACGGATGCGAGCAAAGTTACCTGGGAAGTGGACATAATGCAACCTGGTTATTATCAAATAGACTTAAATTACGCAGGAGATGGAAAAACCGTGTGGCGGATGGATTCATCGGAAGGCGATTGGGTTCAAAATCAGCAGAATGGTTCACATGTCTATAAATACTATGAAATGGGCTTGATGAAATTTAATAAAGCAGGAAAGCACAAAGTGAGTGTTTCTTTTGTGGAAGGAAATGCAGAGAAGGCTAGTTTAAAGGAGATTCGATTTACGCCTTTGGAGAGTTTGGAGTAGCTATCCTCGATTGGGGCAGGGGTGATTGGTTCAGAAATCATAAATCAAAATTCATAAATCATAAATCATAAACCTGCTAATTAGGCAAAATCAGACAGATTTACGATTTATGATGTAAGATATATGATTTAAGATTTGCTCATACCGTCCAAATCTTAGGGTAAAATCAGCAGATAACTGGAAATTACCTATGAAAAATTACCTAAAAATAGAACCAATCACCCCTGCTATTGGGGAGGAAGCGGCTTTTTGATGTGCAAGTTTTAGTTTCTTAAAAGCCGTTTGAAACCAACAAATTGTCGATATTTTAAAATGTCGATAATTTTTAAGTTCAAATACAAGTATCAAGTTCAAGTTTAAAATTCCCTCCGTATGAGGTTTGAAATTTGAGTTTAAGCTTGACGCTTGAACTTGAGTTCTATTTAGTTTCTAATCAATAAACTTCTGCGCAAATGTGGCAGGAAATCACAAATCTCAACCAATTTATGGTACTGGCTTCGCCAGATTAGGAACGAGACAGAAATAAAATTCACCCCATTAAAAGGTATGGACTAGCCAATAAAAAATTAAGCATGAAATTTAATCTACTCCTATTACTTATTTATATAATAATGTCCATTTCTTGCACACCTGAAATTAGGCATCAGAAGCCAGAGGAACGGAATGCAACTCAACCAAATCTCCTCTTCATTTTTGCGGATGATTGGGGATGGGGCGATTTAAGTTGCCATGGTCATCCTTATGTCAAAACGCCTAACATAGACCGTCTTGCACGTGAAGGAACTGATTTTCATAGATTTACGGTGGCTAGCGGTGTTTGCTCGCCAAGTAGAACGGCAATTATGACAGGGCAATTTCCTGCCAGACATAATATAGATGGTCATTTTGCTTGGGTGCCAGATAATGCTAGGAGAAATATGCCTGATTGGTTAGATTATGAAACCACACTCTTGCCAAAAATATTACAACAAAGTGGATATGCAACCGCTCATTTTGGAAAATGGCATCTTTCAAATAATATGATTCCAGATTCTCCTTTGCCCAGTAGGTATGGTTATGATACCTATGGTGCTTTTAACTGTGCTGGAGAGCAAATCCCAGTACATGAAGATGCTAATAGTGCTATTTCGTTTATTAAGAAAAGCAACAAAGAAAATAAACCTTTCTTTATTAATTTGTGGATTCATGAGCCTCATACTCCTCATCATGTAATACCGAAATACCAATGGCGATTTCCAAACCTTGAAGAACCCGATAATATTTATGCTTCCATTTTATCTCATGCGGATGATAGAATTGGACAGGTGTTAGATGAACTGGATCGGCTTAATTTGACTGAAAACACACTGGTCATTTTTAGTTCGGATAATGGTCCGGCTAGATCAAGCAACGATAGTAAAGAAATGAGTCTTATGTTTGATTCAGCAACGGGTGCGGGTTTTGGCATTGAGGCTTCTAAAGGAATTACTGGCGGAAGGAGAGGATATAAAGCAGCGCTTTTTGAAGGAGGAGTTGGCGTTCCGTTTATTGCTCGTTGGCCGAAAAAAATTAAGGCAGGAAGTATTGACGATATCTCGTTGATGTCAGCCGTAGACTTGTTGCCTACTTTTTGCGAAATCGCTGGCGCCAAACTACCAGAATCATATAAGCCAGATGGGATTAGTCAAGTTTCTACCCTTCTCGGAAAAACATATCCGCTAAGGACCAAACCCCTTTTTTGGAAAATGGGCGCCAATTGGCCTGCACCAAAAAACAGACCAGACCATTGGGTCTCTTATGCTATTGTTGATCAAAATTGGAAACTAGTCGCTAACAGAGATTTTAGCTATTATGAGCTATATGATATCGTGACGGATGTTTATGAGAAAGTTGATCTAAAAGAGACGAACTCAGAGGTAGTAGAAAATCTGATAAATAAAATAAGGGAATGGAAAAATGGCCTTCCTGAAAAACCAGACAAAAAATTGTTTTCTAGTGAGCGATAAAAGCTGTCATGTATAAACAGGGAAAAAGTAAAATAATTTTTGGTCATATGGAATGAATGGAAATCAGAAGCACCAGAGTGAGAAGAAAACAAGAATTGTGTTAAAATAATGGAAATTAGAATTGAAAAATAAATCTATGCAATAATGAAATTGAAACTTCTAGTCATTGTCGCTTTGTTTGGACTTTCTTCATGTGCTCATAGGCAAGAAGCGGAACCAAAAGAAAAATCCATTCAAGTGAGCGGGATATATCCCCACCTGGCCTACTATAATAACGAAGGTGAATGCGGAACAGGGGCAGTCGTTTCTTGGGCAGACAGGCTCTGGGTGATTACTTATGGTCCACACTTGCCTCATGGATCAAGTGACAAATTATATGAGATCACTCCTGAGCTAAAACAAATCGTAAGGGAGGAAAGTATAGGCGGAACACCAGCAAATAGGATGATACACAAAGAGAGTAACCAATTGTTTATTGGGCCTTACTCCATAGATGAAAATAGAAATGTGAAAGCGATGCCTTATAGGGAAATGCAAGGCCGTCATACTGGTAATGCAAGACACCTTTTCGACCCTGCTGGAAAGATCTATTATGGCACTATGGAAGAAGGTTTTTATGAGGTAGATGTAAAGACACTTAAAGCTACGATGCTATATCAGGATAGCAATAAGCCTAAGGAAGAAAATAAAGACCATAATGCGACTGATGTAAATCCTGCAAATGCAACTTTGCCAGGAGCTCATGGAAAAGGGCTGTACTCTGGTCAAGGAGTAATGGTATATTCCAACAATGGGGAAGCATCCAAAATGGCACTCAAACAATTTGATATAGAGGCAGGCGTTCTGGCTGAATGGGATGGCAAGGACTGGAAAGCCGTAAGAAGAAATCAGTTTGTAGAAGTAACAGGTCCTGGGGGAATATATGGAAATGCCAATCCCAAATCTGACCCGATTTGGGCTACAGGATGGGATCATAAGTCAGTCCTTTTGGGAGTGCGTGATGCGCAAACAGGATGGAATTTCTATCGACTTCCAAAAGCAAGCCATAGTTACGATGGTGCCCATGGATGGAATACTGAATGGCCAAGAATTAGGAATATTGGAACAAAGGAAAAACCGGATTACCTGATGACCATGCATGGATTGTTCTGGCGATTTCCGGGCACATTTACTAAGGATAATTCAGCAGGAATTCGGCCAAGATCATCTTATTTAAAAGTAATAGGAGATTTTACTAGATGGAATGACCAATTGGTTTTTGGTTGTGATGATTCAGCCCAAAAAGAATTTTTAAACAAAAGAAAAGTTAAGGGAAATATAGAAGGTCCAGGGCAATCCAATTCAAACCTTTGGTTCACTTCCACAGACAAACCTGATCAACTTGGCCCTAACACCGCTGCTGGTGCAGTTTGGTTGAATGAAAACGTAAAATCAGGAGAAAGCTCCGAACCATTTCTCTTTTCAGGTTGGGACAAAAGAATAGCATGGATTCATAACGCAGGCAATCAATCGGTCGAATTGACCTTTGAAATAGACAAATTAGGTAATAATCAATGGGCATCATTAAAGTCTGAGATAATTGAAGCCAATTCTTCGAAAATCATTGCATTTAGCAAGGAAGAAAAAGGAGAATGGGTAAGGCTTACTTCAAATATAAATTCCAAACTCACAGCACATTTTTCATATACTCAAACAGATGACAGAATAACCGATTCGAACCGCATGTTTAGTGGGATTACCAATGCTGGAGAAGATGAAATTGTTGGAGGATTAATGTACGGATTAGGCGATAACAGAAGAGTTTTGGGTATATCTGCCAGAAAAAACGGGCAAAATTCAGGTTATTATGAGCTGGGAGCGGACTTGAAGTTGGTAGCAAAAAGTGATGCCAAAACCCAGCAATTTATTAAGGACAAATTTGCAATACCAGAGAATGTCGTGACAGTAGAAGAATCTTCGGTATTGATAGTGGACGACAAAGGTCGTCGCTGGAGGTTACCACGCGGAGACAAAGCTTTTGATGACCTTATGAATAATGCACAAGTCAGGATTTGTAGAGAAGTAGCTACTGAACGGGACTTACTCAATTCTCATGGTACTTTTTATGAGCTTCCTGCCGAAAACGCCGACGGTTTTGCTAAGATTCGTCCTGTGGGCTCTCATAATTTTAGAATACACGATTATGCTTCTTATAGAGGCATGTTGGTAATGACAGGAATCAATCCGGACAAAGGGCAAGAAAATCCACATGTGATTCTTTCGGATGACGGAAATGCAGCCGTATGGGTAGGTGTTATTGATGACCTGTGGAAAATGGGTAAACCAACGGGAAAAGGTGGCCCTTGGAAAAATGTTGAAGTAAATGCAGGAGATAGTTCTGATCCATACTTGATCGGATTCTATGATAAAAAGGTGATGACCCTTAGCCATACATCCAAAGAAACTGTGACAATTACAGTAGAAGTTGACCCCATTGGTCATGGCCCATGGATGATTTATAAGAAATTTGCTGTGGCTTCTGGTGAATCACTTACCTATGAATTTCCAAATGATTTTCAGGCAAGATGGATTCGCTTTAAGACAGATATGGATTGTAAGGCAACTGCTTGGTTGGAGTATAATTAGCGTCTTCCTAAAAAGACGCTTACAACGCAAAGAATATGAAAAACTTGTTATACATTTTTGTGCTTCTTTTTTTTTCTTTTTCTGCCTGTCAGCAAAAAGAAAAGGAAATCAGTTATGGATGGGATAAGAGATCGTGTCCATGTTCATGATTTGCAAGCTACAATCCTCAATCAATTGGGATTCAATCATGAAAAACTAACGCATCATTTTCAAGGTCGAGACTTTAGATTGACCGATGTGGCTGGAAAGGTTATTCGAGATATAATTGTTTAAAAAAATGAAAATCATCTTTATCTAAACTGGCGAAACTATTGTATTTAGAAACAACACTAATAATAATTATGAATGAATATAAATTTATATGCTTATTACTCCTTGTGGTTTTTATGAGTTCTTGCAAAAAGAACAAGCCGGTATTGCTTATTAGTGATGGGACTATTTTCGAACCAAAAGAATACTTCCCGAAATTCAGCTGGAGTACCACACCAATGTATTATATGTTTGGTGATAGAGATCGGGTTTTGAGTGTCGATGAGGTAGCGTTTATCGCTGCACGAACAGACTTTATCTGTATTGAAAAATCACATGGATACAATGAGTTGGGAGCTGCAGAATTAGGAGCAAAGCATGAAGCCGCAGCTTTTAAAAAGATAAAGCCAAACATCAAGGTGCTCTTTTATTTTAACTCGGCATGGGCCTGGCCATTTACTTCTTACAACAAGAATTTTACACCAGAAACGATCGGTAATTATCCTGAGCTTAAAAAATTTCTGCTTATAAATCAGGAAACAGGCGAGTTAAATGATCGTCGGAATACTTATAGCTTTGATGTGCTGAATCCAGAATTCCGCAAGTGGTGGGTTGAAACAGTTGCCAAAGGAGTTGAAGAATCGGGTTGTGATGGAGCTTTTATAGATCAAATGCATGGCTTTTTCTTTCTTCGTGAAGATAAGAAAGAAGAAGTGCTTAAGGCTCAGGGCGAATTGTTTAAAGAATTAAAAAAGAAACTGGGACCGGGTAAAATAGTGCTTGGAAACAACGCCAACGATGATATTGCAAAATATGTGTATCCACATATAGATGCCACGATGTTTGAGCACTACAGCAGCAAACTTACCACTAAAGAAAACCTGTTGAAAGAATGGGATGACCTATTGAAAAATGCAAAAGAGGGAAAAATGTCAGTCTATCGTTTTGGTTTCGAACATGATATAGACATTCCAGATCGAACAGATAAGAAAACATATTCTAAAGAAATGGAAAAGCTTTCCAAAGAAAACCTGGAGTTTTATTTGGCAAGTTACCTGATAGGAGCACAGCCTTATTCTTATTTCCAGTATGGTTGGGGTTGGAATTTGTCTGATGGGTCACTGGTGGATCATTCGGATCTCTTAAAGCCCTTGGGTGTTCCCAAAGCCGCTTATAAAAGGACAGATCCTGAAAGATGGGAATTTACACGGGAATTCGAGCATGCCAGTGTTTGGATCAATACTGAAAGCAGAGAGAGCAAAGTTACATGGAGATAAAGCTTCTATTAATGTTTTCAACAAGTTTTTAGACTAGATAATAATTATGAAATCGGTAATCAACATAGTATATATATTTTCCCTTTTGATATGCTTTTCATGCCAGAATAAAGCGGTAACAATATATGTTGATGTGAATGGGGATGATACTGCTTTAGGTACCAAAATGTCTCCTGTGAAATAAACTATTTATCATGACACAAAATAAAACGAAAATTCTAGTGGCTATCGTAATGATGAGTATGCTAGCGCTCTTTCCTTCTTTTCTAAATGCACAGAGCGATATTGTTCCCAATTGGAAAATTAATCCAGATAAAGAACTGAATCCAAATACCAAATGGTTGCGAGATGCGAAATGGGGACTTTTCTCGCATTACATGGTACACCAACCTAGTGGGCCGATACCTGAAAACATGAATGGTGAGATATGGAATAAAAAAGTAAATTCATTTCAGATTAAAAAATTTGCTAACCAGTTATCCAAACTCAAAGTGCCTTATTTTTTTATAACCATTGGTCAGGGGGGAAATTATTACTGTTCACCAAATGCGACTTTTGAAAAATTATTTGGGCCGAGTAATGGAAAACTTTCCAGTCGTGATTTAGTACTTGAATTAGCAGAAGAGCTTGCTTCCCGAGGAATTAAAATGTGTGTTTATCTACCTGCTGTGGGACGCCATGATTCTACTGATGTGCAGCAACAATGGCGAGAGGTGATTACTGAATGGTCTGAAAGATGGGGCAATTTGATTTCTGCGTGGTGGATTGATGGAGCTGTATTCAAAAGTCCTGATGTATATAAAGCCTATACCGCTGCATTTAAATCAGGAAATCCAAATGCTATTGTATCCTATAATGTGGGCCCTGTAGGTATGAATCTAAAACAACTTGTTCCCGTAACGGAACATGAGGATTTTTTAGCAGGTGAGTGTGATTATACGCTTCCCACGTGCGGTACTACCCCTGAAGTATATAGAGAAAGAAAAGTTTGGAACACATTCGAATCAACGGATTTTTACAAGGGGCCTAATATTTCAGGTGACCAATTGCACTTCCTGAATTTTCTAGGCAACTGGTGGTCAACGGGCGAACCAAGGTTTGCTGATGAATTGGTAATTGGATGGACTCAGCATGTAATTGAAAATTCAGGTGCCGTCACCTGGGATCTACCTTTAAGTGATGAAGGTATTATTCCTGAGAACTATTTTAACCAGGTGAAAGCATTGAGTGAAAGCATAAATAGCACAGTCAAAAATTAAAATGAAATTTCTAAGAACACTTTTATTCGCTGGATTAGCTATATGTTCAGGGTGCAATCAGACTCCAAAGCTTAAGCAACCAGTCGATTATATAAATCCATTTATCGGTGCAAGCACCAATGTAGAAGATGCCGGTGCTTTACACGGTTTGGGCAAGACCTTTCCTGGTGCGACAACTCCATTTGGTCTCGTTCAGCTAAGCCCAAATACAATTACTGGTGGCGACAATGGTCCAGGTTATAGTTACGAACATACGACCATCGAAGGTTTTGCCTTTACGCAAATGAGTGGCATAGGCTGGTACGGTGACTTAGGTAATTTTTTAGTGATGCCAACTACAGGGGAATTGAAAACTTCATCGGGAAGAATAAGCCATCCAGAAGAAGGTTATCGTTCTCGATATTCCAAAGAAGATGAAGTGGCAAAGGCGGGTTATTATGCCACCACGCTCACTGATTATGGAATAAAAGCGGAAGCTACAGCAGCTCCACACAGTGGAATTCTTCGTTTTACGTTTCCAGAAAATAAACAGTCGCGCATACAGATTGATCTTGCTCGCAGAGTGGGTGGAACTTCCACAGAACAATATATAAAAGTGGTTGATGAAAATACCATTCAGGGTTGGATGAAATGTACACCCGAAGGTGGTGGTTGGGGCAATGGTGCAGGTCAGCCTTATTACACGGTTTATTTCTATGCCCAATTCAGCAAGCCATTATTGAATTACGGCATCTGGAGTGCGGATATACCAGATGATTGGACTCGTAAACGACAGGATATTGAGAGCGACCGATATCAAGAGCGTGTGAGTCTGGCTAAAGTGGAGAGAGGGCTTAAAGAAAAACAAGGTAAGCACTTGGGTTTTTTCACCGAATTTGAAACGGGAGCTGAAGAGCAAGTATTATTGAAATCAGGCATCTCATTTGTGAGCATGGACGGTGCTAAAAATAACCTCCTATCCGAAATTCCGGATTTCGATTTCGATAAAGTACGTGCCACAAGCTCACAATCATGGAATGAGGCCATTAGCAAAATAAGTGTGGAAGGAGGCAGTGAGGAAGATAAATCATGCTTTTATACCGCACTTTATCATACCATGATTGACCCACGAAGTTTCACAGACCTAGACGGGAGCTACACCGGAGGTGATCAGCAGATCCATCAATCCAATGGATTCACAAAGCGAACTATTTTCAGCGGATGGGATGTATTCAGAAGCCAATTTCCATTACAAAATATTATTAACCCAGAAGTGGTCAGCGACATGATTAATTCACTGGTAGAACTAGCAGATGAAAGCGGGAACGATTACCTGGAACGCTGGGAATTTATGAACGCTTACAGTGGCTGTATGCTTGGCAATCCTGCCATATCGGTTATGGTGGATGCTTACAACAAAGACATTCGAAGTTTCGATATTCCCAAGGCCTACCAGATGGCCATTAATACAAGTGAGCGATTCGGTAATCAGGAACTTGGGTTTTCGAATATTAAGAACAGTACGATATCTGCTACTTTGGAGTATGCCTATTTTGAATGGTGCATGTCTGTATTTGCCGATAGTCTTGGTAAAACAGAAGATGCTGAAAAATACAGGAAACTCTCAAAAAGCTACCGCAATGTTTTCGACCATGACAAAGGTTGGTTCCGTCCCCGAAAAGATGATGGAACGTGGGAGCCATGGCCAGAAAATGGACGGCTCACTCAAAATTATGGTTCCAGGGAAAGCAATCCCTATCAGCAAGGTTGGTTTGTGCCTCACGATATCGAGGGCTTAAGTGAGCTTCTGGGAGGAAAGGAAGCTGCCTTGTCTGACCTGACTAATCTATTCAACAATGTGCCTGAAGACATGATGTGGAACGATTACTACAACCATGCTAATGAGCCAGTGCATCATATTCCTCTTCTTTTCAACCGTCTGGGTGCACCCTGGCAGACTCAATTCTGGACCCGTCAAATTTGTAAAAGAGCCTATCATAACGCTGTCAATGGTCTCGTGGGAAATGAAGATGTGGGGCAAATGTCGGCATGGTACGTTTTGGCGGCTAGTGGTATTCATCCTGTGGCGCCTGGCGAAAACCGCTATGAGATTACCAGTCCTGTTTTTAATCGGATTGAAATAAAACTTGATCCAAAATATGCGAAAGGGGAAATCTTCACCATAGTTGCCAATAACAATTCGGATGAAAATATCTACATACAGTCGGCCAAATTAAATGGGCAAAACTGGAACAATTGCTGGATTTCTCATGAACAGCTTGCAGCAGGTGGAGTCCTTGAACTGGAAATGGGAAAACAACCCAATAAAGCTTGGGGTATTTCAATCTAAAAATGAAACCATTAAATTAAATAAATGTCTAATAAACTAATCTTCCTTTTTTGCTTTACATTATTTTCCAATTTACAAACGAAAGCACAAAAGAATGAACAGGCAATTGAAAGTATTCTTGTATATCAAAATGACACCAAGTTGGAATGGTTCCGCGATGCCAAATTTGGACTGTTTATGCACTGGGGGCCATCGAGTGTAAGGGGGACAGAGATTGGCTGGTCAAGGTACAGTCATCCGCTTGACCATGGCGATAGTACCGGTATTGTTCCCAACGAGGAATATGATAATCTCTACAAAAAATTCAATCCAGTAAAATTTAATGCGAATGCATGGATGAAGCTGGCAAAAAAGGCAGGTTTTAAATACATAGTCTTTACCGCTAAACACCACGATGGTTTCTCTAACTGGCACACAAAATTGCGTGATTATGGCATTGCTAATACTCCCTTTAAACGTGATATCTGTAAAGAGCTTTCAGATGCCGCACATAAATATGGATTAAAACTCGGTTGGTACTATTCTACTCGTGACTGGTCGCATCCAGACTACCATGTGGGAGATAATAAAAAATACAACGATTTTTATGAAGGGCAGGTACGTGAACTTCTTACAAATTATGGTAAAGTGGATATCATGTGGTTTGACCATACAGCAGGTAGCTGGGGAGATTATACTATCCTGCAATTGTTTGAAATGATGTATGGTCTACAAGGCGATAATCTTTTGGTGAATAATCGTGCCGCTAGGTTTATAAAAAAGGAAGAAGGGAAGAAATATGAACCGGATGCTCCTGAATTGAAGCAATTGGTTCTGGGAGATTATGATACTCCAGAGCAAAAAATCGGAAAATTTCAAACTCACAGGGCATGGGAGTCGTGCATGACCATGAACAAATGCAAAGATGGAGGTGGCTGGTCTTATCGCCCTGATTGCAGTACCATTTCCTACAAAGAGGCAGTTCAAACGTTGGTTCATACCGTTGTTGGTGATGGAAATTTATTACTAAATGTGGGACCAATGCCAACTGGTGAGTTTCCTGCCGATCAGGTGTCCGTCCTGAAAAAAATGGGAAAATGGTTGAAGAGAAACGGGGAAAGTATCTATGGGACACGTGGCGGTCCAGTTCCAAATGGTGAATGGGGAGGCATGACTTTTAAAGACAATAAAATCTATGTTCATATTTTAAAATGGCCAGAAGATGGTTCTCCTTTGGTTTTGCCCGCTTTGGCTGAAGAAATTATCGGTAGCAAAGGACTAAATGTTAAAAATCCTTCTGTAAAGCAAACTCCTGAGGGCGTTCAAATTGAACTTGCTTTAAAGAAGAGAGATAAAATTGATTCTATAATATTATTAGAAATAGAGTAAGAGTATGTTTAAAAAATTCACCTGATAATTTCTAAGAGCTTCGAAATATTATTCGGTTTCATCTTATTTGATGGTTTGATTGTTAAGATTGTTTGATTGTTAACCATTCAACAATCTTAACAATTAAACCATTTTGAATACCAAAAACGGCTATAAGACTGATAGTCAGTCTCTTGAAAATTTAAACATGCTCTAAGTAATTGATATGAAAAACTTATTGATACTAATATCCATTTTCCTATTTGTTTCCTGCCAACAATACTCAACTCAGGAAACTTTCAGTCCATTGGGAAATGGTAATGCCCCTCAAACTTTTGAGGAACTCTGGAAAGATTTTGATCCACAAAAAGAACCGCTGGATACCGAAATTTTATACGAATGGGAAGAAGAGGGAGTTATAATGAAAGTACTGCGTTACCGCATTGGAATTTTTAAAGGGCAGAAAGCCATGATGGCAGCTATTTACGGATATCCAAAAGGAGCAAAAAAACTACCGGGGCTGGTTCAGATTCACGGTGGTGGGCAGTACGCCGATTATCGCGCAGTGCTAACCAATGCCAAGCGGGGTTATGCTACCATTTCCATTTCGTGGGGCGGTCGGATTAATGCACCAGGTTATAAAGTTACACCGGATATTGTAAAACTATTTTGGGAAAATAAAACCGATAACCCTGACTATAAAATTATCACAGACTGGGGAGCGGTTGACGGATATCATGCTCCTTGTCGAAATCCTGATAACAACTTTAATGGAGTTTCGGCAGCATTGTGGACGCTGGATTCCATTGAATCGCCACGTAATAACCCTTGGTTTTTAGGTGCAGTAGGAGCCCGCAGGGCTTTAACTTTTTTGGAGCAACAACCAGAAATTAATCCAGATATGCTAGGAGTTTACGGTCATTCCATGGGAGGGAAACTAACTGTGCTAACAGCTTCTGATCCGCGCGTAAAAGCGGCAGCACCCTCCTGCGGTGGTATAAGCGACAATGTCAATGAAAACCCATTGTATCAAAAAACAATAGCTGATAATGTGTATTTGAAAGAGATTTCCTGTCCTATCATTTTTTTAAATCCAGCAAATGACTTTCACGGACATTTGCGTGATTTACCGAAAGCAGTGAACCTTTTAAAAAGTAAAGAATGGCAGGTAGTTAGTGCTGCTCATCATAATCACCAGGATCTTGGGCAGTCTGAAGTTACTGGGCTATTATGGTTCGACCAGTATTTGAAAGGAACATTCAATTACCCGGAGACTCCCGAAAGTTCATTAGCATTAAAAACAAAAAATGGCATACCTTCTTTTTCTGTAAAACCCGATGCTTCGAAACCAATTCTTGAAGTTGATATTTATTATACACAACAAGGCGAGAATAGCGGAGAGATCTCGGATAGAGAAAACAGAATGAATCGTTTTTGGCATCATGCAAAAGCAATTAAAAAGGATGGCAACTGGATTGCAGATTTACCACTACTTAGTACTGATAAACCATTATGGGCTTATGCCAACGTACTTTATTCATTGAAGGAAGCGGTAACAGGTGCAGGCTATTATTATGGAGTTTATAGGGTTAATTCTTTCAACTTGTCCACGCTTATACATATTGCCACACCCGAGCAGCTAAAAGCAGCAGGAGTAAAAAATACAATGGAGCCATCTCTTGCTATTGAAACTTTTGAAGGCGACTGGCAAAAAGAGTGGTTTACCTACAAACCTGAATTTTGGTCGCGCAAAACACATAAAGTTTACAACGACAAATGGAAGGCTCCAGAAAATGCAAAACTGGCTTTTGAAGTTCGTGCGGCAGCGCCTAATAAAATGGTAGTTGGAATAGATAAATACGCTACTGAAATTCAGCTTAAAGGCGGCCCTGGATGGCAACCTATTGTTTTGACAGCCAATGATTTTCAAAACGCCCTTGGAGAAGCATTACCCGATTGGACTGGAATAATGGAACTGAGACTGGGGACTAAGGAAACATTAAAAGAAAAAATTGATTTCGAAAATAAAAAACTAGATTTGGGCGCTGAATGGACTGGAGAGCAACCAAGGTTTAAAAATTTGAAATGGATTGTTAATTAAGGTAAGCTTATAAAAATGGTAATTAAACAAAGTTTTGATGAAACGGCATTATAATAAAACTAATAAAATAAACAATCATGCGTAAAACAACCGAAACCAGACATTTTGCTTTCTTCATTATATTAATCAGTTTTGTTGGTCTATTGATTAGTTGTCAGAAAAAGGGAAAAGAACAAGAAATACTTAAATCTAAACCCAATGTAATCATCGTCATTACAGATGATCAGGGCTATGGGGATTTAGGACATACAGGTAACCCCATCATCAAAACCCCGGCTATTGACAAGTTTGCAGGAGAGGCGGTGAGTTTGACCAATTATCATGTAGGCACCACTTGCGCACCAACTCGGGCAGGCCTGCTTACAGGGCGTAACTGCAACCGTAATGGAGTCTGGCATACTATAATGGGTGCTTCGATGCTCAATGATGGAGAGACAACCCTTGCTGATGTATTCAAAGAAAATGGATATAAAACAGGCATGTTTGGGAAATGGCATTTAGGAGATAATCATCCTTTTCTGCCGCATGACAGAGGCTTCGAAGAAACGTTTTATCATGGAGGCGGAGGAGTAGGGCAGACCCCTGATTATTGGAATAACGACTATTTTGACGATACCTATTTTAGGAACGGAGTACCGGAAAAGAAAACAGGCTATTGCACAGATGTTTGGTTTGATGCAGCGATGCAATTTATCAAAAACAAAAAGGAAGAGCCATTTCTATGTTATCTCAGTTTGAATGCGCCACATGGGCCTTTCAATCTGCCAGAGGAGTATTATGAACTATACAAAAACGAGACGCAGATTAATGAAGTTCAAAAGCGTTTTTATGGAATGATTACAAATGTGGATGATAATTTCTCCCGATTACTCAAGCAGTTGGATGCGATGGGTATTGCAGAGAATACTATTGTCATTTTTACTACGGATAACGGTACTGCAAGAGGATATATGACGGATAAAGAAACCGGAAAAGTAACAGGCTATAATGTTGGTATGCGTGGTACAAAAGGTAGCGAATACGATGGTGGTCACCGAGTTCCTTTTATTATTCGATGGCCTAAGGGAGATTTAAAAGGTGGAAAAACCCTCAATAGTTTGACCGCACATGTGGATGTACTACCAACCCTGACGAAACTAACAGGGCAGACTTTTACACCAACAAAAACGATGGATGGTACGGATATCAGCGACTATTTGCTTGGAAAAGGGGAAGCTCCAAAAAGAACTTTGGTTACCGATACCCAACGAGTACCTTGGCCGATCAAAGGTAAAAATAGTTGTGTCATGGAGGGTGATTGGCGATTGAACAATGGAAAGGAACTTTACAATATAAGTAATGATCCTGGTCAACAAGCTAATGTAGCCAATCAATATCCAGAAAGAGTGATAGAGATGAATGCTTTTTATGAAAACTGGTGGGAAGATGTAATCAAAGAAACAAAGTATTCTGTCATCCAACTTGGTACCGACTCTATTGATGTAATAACTTGTCACGATGCGCGAACGATAGATTATTACCCACCTTGGAATCAACAAATGATTCGTAGGGGAAACCCAATGGAACCAGCATCATTTTCGGTGGATTTTGTGGCATCAGGTACTTATAAATTCCACCTTAGAAGGTGGCCAGCAGAAAGTGGTTTAGCACTTGGAGCGGTGATAAATGACGGGGTATCCGCTACCTCTTTTACAGAGGCTACGGTAGATGGAGAGTCCATGAAATTTACCAAAGCTCACTTGAAAATAGCCAATCAGGAAGAGGAGACTATTGTAAATAATGAAGCGGAAGCCACAATAATTGAAATGTCCGTATCCAAAGGACCAACAGAATTACTAGCTTATTTTGATATGGAAGATGGCGTACAATGCAATGCCTTTTACATTTATGTAGAAAAGATAAGTGATTCAAAATAATAATTTCAACACAAAGATAAACATCCAAAACTAGGTCTTTTGGTCAAACTGATAATAATTTAAAAATGGTAAAAAACAAATGTTATTGCATCCTACTCTTATCCATTATAGGTAATATATTCGGCTATAGTCAGCAAACTTTACTTTCAGGAATGGATAAACTAAACTGGGAAAAAGTAATGCCCGGTGTTTGGAAGGCAACTATAGGCGAGACGAAACTGAACGCCTTAGATTATGCGGATGCTCCCAAAGTGGAAGCCTTAAAAACATTAGGGGAAGCGGCTTTCCCATTTAATAAAGAAAATACGCTAAGCCAAAAAACACCGACTCGAATTGGAATTCGATTGCCACTAGAGAAGGAAGAAAAAATTTATGGCTTAGGCTTAGAATTTGAAGGGATAAATCGTCGAAAAAACGTTTATACGCTTAAAGTCGACCATTACGGAGGCGTAAAAGGCTATACCCATGCGCCTGTACCATTTTATGTGTCTAGCAAAGGCTATGGTGTTTTGATTAATGCACCTCAACGAGTAAAAATTCATGTAGGCATTGGCAATAGAAAAGATAGTAATTTACCAACAGCAATAGATAGAACGACCGGAAAAAATTGGGCAGCTCGTCCCTTATCCGATGCAGTAGAAGCAAATGTGATTGGAACAGGATTAGAAATATTTGTTTTTGGTGGAGACAGCCCTTTAGAAGCAGTACAGCGATATAATCTTTTTTGTGGAGGAGGGGCATTACCACCCAAATGGGGTTTAGGTTTTTGGCATAGGGTGCATACCAAAAGTTCAGATGAAGCTATCTATCAAGAAATAGCAGATTTTAAAAAAAATAATTTCCCAGTAGATGTCATTGGTTTAGAACCTGGATGGCAAAATTTTGCTTATCCTTGTTCTTATGATTGGGACGAAACCCGATTTCCTAATCCAACAAAATTTGTAAACACGCTCTCTCAAAAAGGAATCAAAGTGAATCTATGGGAGAATCCTTATGTTGCGCCAACATCTACTATGTTTGAGGCAATCCAACCTTATACAGGCAGTCATACCGTTTGGTTGGGCGAAGTGCCAGATTATACCATTCCCGAAGCACAAAAAGTACTCCTCAATCATCATCAAAAAAGCCATTTGGGTATAGGGGTTAGTGGTTATAAATTTGATGAAGTAGATGGTTATGATTTTTGGCTTTGGCCAGACCATGCCACTTTTCCTTCTGGCAATGATGCGGTAGAAATTCGGCAATTATACGGGCTTATTTTGCAAGATTTATTTCAAGACCATTTAAAAAAACAAAATAAGCGAACCTATAATTTAGTTCGCTCTTCTTATGCGGGAGCAAGCAGTAAAAATTCGGTTATTTATAGCGATTATTATAACCATAAAGAATATGTAACTGCGCTTGCCAATTCCTCTATGGCAGGAATATTATGGACACCTGAAATCCGAAGTGCTAAATCTGCGGAAGAATGGATTAGGCGCTTTCAAACGGTTTGTTTTTCTCCTTTGATGATGTTAAATGCTTGGAGTAGTGGCAAAAAACCTTGGAGTTTCCCCGAAGTAACGGATGCAGTTAGAGACGTAATACAGCTCCGAAAAAGATTATTGCCTTATCTTTATACTGCATTTTATGCCTATCAACAAAAAGGTATCCCCCCTTTTAGAGCGATGATTTTAGAAAATGGATTTGATGCAAAAGAGGTAGTAACAGGTGGGCAATTAGATGGGGTAGCGAACCCTTATGCCGAGCAGAAAAAGTTGGAGGTGACCGACCAGTATATGATGGGCCCTTCTATTTTAGTGGCGCCTGTATTTACTGGAGAAACTAGCCGAAAAGTAGTTTTGCCAAAGGGCAATTGGTACGATTTCTATACAGGCAAATTGGTGGGTAATGGTCAAACGATTACTATTCAAACTAAGCTAGAACAAATTCCTTTATTTGTCAAAGATGGAGGAATTATTCCAATGATAGGAGAGGGGGAAGACCTAAATGCGAATAATCCAAAATTGGAAGTCCGACATTATGGTCAACAAGAAAATGAGTATACTTTGTATAATGATGATGGAGCAAGTTTTGATTATGAAAAAGCGGAATTTACCTTAATGGAATTAACCGTTAAAAGAAAAAAGAATGGACAATTTAATGGCAATTGCGAGGCAAGTAGGAATCAACAATTTCGATACAAAAAAACGACTTGGAAATGGATGACCGAAGCAAAGTAAATTAATGAGCTGATAACAAAACAAAACCTATTAATTCAATAGACTCCTATTTTTACTCTTTTGTTAGACTACTATACATTACAGTAGTCAGAAGTCAGACCGTCAATTTCATTGACTGCCAGAAGTCAGATAACTCCGTACTAAGTACAGATATTCAGTTGTTAGCAAATCTAAAATCTGACTTCTGACAGAAAAATTTATTTTTTGGTCTGACTTCTGACCCCTTTTGTATTCTACTCTTTTGTAAAGATTAGGAGCCTAATTAAAAAACTACCTCATTTTCTCCTTTATCAAGATTAAAACACAATATGGCTTTTCCTTTTTCTTTGAACCAAGTATTTTCTTTTAGATCAAGTTTATTGGCCACTCTTTGAAGTGGTCGTTCTTGTCCTTTTTTCAATAGTCGGGGACTATTTATTTTATGAGAAATTTTTAAAGTAAAGTCTTTTGAAGCAAAAGGGGCTTTTAAATGAAGCTTATTCCCTCTTTGGGTGATAGTTGTCAATTCTTTGGCTGCCCAGTATCGAGCAATTTCACTCAATTTCATCCATTGAAGATGGTCATACTTCTCATGAATACGTTTGACGACCTCTTTGAATATGTTAAATCCTATTTTTGCTCCATTATAATAAATGCCAGGCCAGTGGCAAACCATAATAGCTGGCTCGCGGGAGTCAATTACGTCCACCAATCGACCTTTTTGGAGGTCTTCGGTAATAAATTTATCTACATTGCCAGGTGTCAATCCGTCCCAACCACCAAACCAGTCTCCTGTACAACCAATGATGGATACCACACATTTAGGATCATTACTTTTAAGTCCCGAAGCATGTAAGACCTGAGGAGCGACTGACTGCTCTTTTTCCGTATAAAGGTCCCTGAAATAATGTGGAATTTCTGCATTAAACACATCCCTTACGGACTCCAATGAAGCCAATGCCAGATTTGATTTATTTTTACTCCCATAACCTCCGGGGGTTGTCAATCCATCACAGTACAAGCCAGCATCTTTTAGAATTTGTAAGGCATAAGCCTGATAAGTTGCCAGTTCATCTGCGCTTTTTTGCTGACTCCATTCCCAGTTTTCCATGTAGTCTGGTGTAGCATAAGGGTAAGGTCTTCCCGTTTTAATATCAATTACCCTT
>JAFMDF010000312.1 GCA_017857395.1 Bacteroidota bacterium
AAAACGGAAAATTACAACTTCTTTCCTAACATGGTATTCGTGCGATTGCCATTCCGTAGCCACCCCCATTTTTAATAAATTTACGATGGAATTACGCTATCCATTATCGACCAATCCAAATGCGACTATTTATGGTTTAGCTTTTCTAGAAGCAGGCAATGCTTACCAATCTTTTCGGGATTATAATCCTTTTGATGTAAAGCGGTCGGCAGGATTTGGCATTCGAGCGCATTTGCCCATGTTTGGTACTTTAGGTTTCGATTATGGACTTGGTTTCGATAAAGCAGGCGCAAAAACTTGGCAGAATTTTGGCAAAATAAGCGTGATATTAGGCTTTGAACCTGAATAATTCAATCGTTAGCCGTCGAAAAATAGGGGGTAAAATAAGGAAGTACGTTATGTCACTTGTAGCTCCAAAGGAGCGAAATATCATAACCTAGGGTTTAAACCCTAGGGAAGAGAAGGCTCATAACTTAGCCTAAAAGCCCTGAAACTGCGACATAATAAGGTGGCGTACAGAAAAAATTAAAGAATGCAAAAGCAACCAATTCAACAAAATTTGCACCTTATAGATAACTTAAGTCATTAAGCAAATAGAAGATAGATTGGTGACTGGAAAACTAGTGAGATTTTCTGGTCACTTTTTTATAGTATAGGGGAACTTCAGTTCCCTGAAAAATCATAGAGGATTAACAGGATAAGGCCCCTCCTCAAAAGTCTCTTCGTGATACCCAAGAACCCCAACGGCTATTGCTAATGGACTACGGAAATCTTGTCCATTTTGCAAACACTCTAAAACCCATTGAAAATCATATTTGGGTTGCCAACCTAATTCTTTTCTTGCCAAATCATTGACATAAACTCGACCGATAGATGGAAACATACGCCATTCTTTCGCCCCATATATCGGCGAAAAATCAACATAATATTTACTCAATACCTTTGGTGCGTCTGTATATAAATCTTTTAAATCAGCTATTGAAAAAGGCGCCGTTCCACTAACAATATAACGCCCAAAACCAATGATCGGTGCTTGTTGAATCGCTAATAAATGTGCCTCCACTACATCTTGAATATCGACTCTTCGATACAGTAATTCGTTCGCTTTGATATTGGCATCTACATAAGTATTTCTAAGTTTTTTGTTATCGTCTGCTTCTGAAAAAAAACGAGAAGTCCTTAAAATTATACAAGGTAGTTGATGATTTCGATGATATAATTGGCAGAGATTTTCCGCAGCAATTTTAGTGACTCCATAAATGTTTTTAGGTTGAGGGACTAATTTTTCGGTAACCCAAACGGCAGCATCGTTTGATTTCATAGCATCTCCAAAAGTGCTAGTTGTACTCGTGAAAATGAAAGACTTTACACCTACTTGTTGTGCTGCTTCTAGTAAATTAAGCGTACCTGTAATATTCGTATCAATGAAATCTTGCTCACTATGGGTGACAATATGCGGTTTGTGTAAAGTGGCGGTATGTAACACAACATCAATACCTTGCATACATTTTTGCACAAAATTTTTGTCGGCAATAGACCCAATGTGATGGGTATGTTTACTCGGTTGAAGGTCAATTCCAGTAACTCGATGGGGACTTTTTGCAAGTACTATGGAAAGCGCCATACCTAAATGACCACTACTACCAGTAATCAGAATATTCATAAGTTCTTCATCTTTTAGAATAAAAATAGGGTAATAATTGAAATAAATGCTAAATTTACTAAAATTGAGCTAAGGATTGGTTAAAAAATAACGCCGATATTTCATCGTTGGCAGACCTCCAAGTGTCGTCAAAACCTTGGAATGTCTATACGACACTACCGTATTAAAACATGAGAAAACTCCAAAATATTAACCTCGATGACCTCGTAGCCGAAGGAATCATTGACGAAAAAACGGCTAATAATATCCTCGCCTTTCAGACTAAAAAAACAGACAATGCGCCAAATAGATTAGGCATTGTGCTAAGTGTATTAGGTGCTATATTGATTGGTTTGGGTATTATGCTAATTGTCGCCCATAATTGGGATAATTTTTCTCGACCCATTAAGACAGTATTCGCTTTTTTTCCAATGATTATTGGACAAATTGCTTGTGGTTATACCTTATTCCGAAAAAAAGAAAGTCGAGCATGGCGCGAAGGTTCTGCTACTTTTCTATTTTTTACGGTCGGTGCTTGTATTGGGATGGTGAGCCAAATCTATAATTTAGAAGGAGAATTAGGTAGTTTTTTATTGACTTGGATGCTCTTAGTCTTGCCTTTGATTTACCTCATGCAATCTTCCATTGTTTCTTTACTATACCTTGGCGGCATTACTTGGTATGCGACCAATTGTGGCTATGCCAATAACCATGAACCTTATTTGTATTGGGGATTACTAGCGATGGCAATGCCGCATTATTACCGCTTATTCCAAAATAGTCCAAATGGCAATGCATTTAACTATCATTCTTGGGCGATTACTTTATCGGTTATAGTAACCTTGGGTTTATGGGCAAAAGATGCGACTGTTTTAATGTGGGTGGCTTATGTCAGTTTATTAGCTTTATACTTTTTGATTGGCTGTCAACCCTTTTTTAGAAATAAGCGCAGTATCAATAACCCCTATTTATTACTCGGATTATTTGGTACGATAAGTTTATTCTTAGGCTTTACATTTTATGGTTTTTGGGAAGAAGTCATCGGGGAGAAAATGAATTGGAAAAATTTGCTCACCCACCAAGAATTTTGGGTATCTTTAGTATTGGTAGCTAGTAGTTTATATCTATTTTTAAAGTTAAAACCCCTCGAAAATTTCAATAAAATATCTCCTATTCCTTTTGGTTTTATCCTATTTTTATTAGTCTTTTTTATCGGCTATAATTACCCCTATATAGGTATGATATTGAGTAATTTATTTGTCTTGGCTATTGGTGCTTTTTATATTTATCGAGGTAATGAATTAAATCGTTTAGGCATTTTAAATCTAGGTATGCTAACATTAGCCGCTTTAATTATTTGCCGATTCTTTGATTTAGAGTTGAGTTTTGTCACGAGAGGAGTATTATTTGTACTCGTTGGTATTGGTTTTTTTATTACTAATTATCAGTTGATAAAACGACGAGAACAGTTGGCGAATTAAAGGAAATTAAGTACCACGAAAAAAATAAAGTGGTCTTTGACAATTTCTGCCAAATCAAACTATTGTTTTTGCTTGGCGGCTTCCCATTCCTCCCAAAGCGGTGCATTTGCCCGCCAAAGTGGACGCGCTTCAATTTGGATTGGATTCGCAGGATAATTAACATACCAAGTAGTCGCCGTATATCTTTCGCCACCGCCAACGATGGTATCTTGCATATAATCGGTCATTAAACCAGCCGAAAAACCATTCGTACCAGCCATTTTTACCCAATTATTATTGGTTCGAAAACTAATTTTGAGCGAATCCCCATTTACTTGAGGGGCTTGCCCAATAATGGGTTTAATCTGGGCAAAAACTTCTTGTCCATCAAAAATGGTTAAAAAATCAGCCGGTGCCACATGTTCCACCCGATTACTTCCCCAACCAATTCTAATTGGATAACCAAGTCTTACCGCATCTAATAATTGTTCTTTTTTGCCAAAGAGGGCTTGTCCATTCACATCATTTTTATAAACTAATTGCCAACCCGAAGTAGTTGGAGTCGGAGATTGACAACTGATTAATACACAAAGCAGGATAAAATAGGGTAGGAGGCGCATAATTTTTTATTTTATAGATGCTCAATTTCGGAAATTTGTTGGATAATCTATTACTCTATATTGTTAATGAAATGCAAAAGAAAATAGCAAAGGGCGTTGGGCAAGGGGCAAAGGGAGAATCCATTAGAAATTGACAACTTTTTTTGACATTAACCTTAAATTTTTTCAGTTGTAGACCGTTGTAATTCCCTTCGTTCCTTGCCCTAAGCCCTCTACCAATATATACAAGAAAACTTCCTTATTTTTGCCAAAAAAATAAACATGAGTATTGCCATTCTAACCAATCATAAAGACCCGAAATCTTGGAAAAAAGCCTTGCAAGAAAAATTACCTAATGTACAGATTGATATAGTGGGAGAATCAGAGATGGCATTTAATGCGGAGTTCTTAGTTTGTTGGAAACCAGAAAAAGGGCAATTGAAAGACTTTCCAAATTTAAAAGTCATTCAATCGCTTGGTGCGGGTGTAGATCATATTTTTGATACAAATTTGATTCCAACCAATAGGAAAGTGGTAAGAATTGTTGACCCCAATTTGATGGTGGACATGTGGGAATATACCTTGGCAGCAACGATGAATTATTTAAAAGATTTCCCCATCTATGCTCAACAACAAAACAAGAAAGCATGGATACAACATAAATATAAAACGATTTCAACTACAACTGTTTCTGTAATGGGTTTAGGTAAAATAGGTGGATATGTAGCAGAACAATTCGCCAAACTTGGTTTTAAAGTACAAGGCTGGTCTAATTCTATTAAAACAATAAAAGGGGTAAAATCCTTTGCAGGACAATTAGACTTATCTTTGTTCTTAAAAAATACCGATGTTTTAATTAATATCTTACCGTTAACGGCAAATACTACGGGTATTTTAAATACTACTTTTTTAGAAAAATTACCGAGAGGTGCTTATTTGATTAATGTTGGTAGAGGAGGGCATTTAATAGAAGCAGATTTATTACCATTAATAGAAGCTGGACAATTATCTGGCGCAACTTTAGATGTTTTTCAAGAAGAACCACTACCTAAAAACCATCCTTTTTGGATACATGCCAAAATTGTTGTAACCCCACATATTGCCAGCTTGACCAATATAGAAAGTGCGGTCAATCAAGTAGTAGAAAATTATCAGCGGATGGTCAAAGGAGAAGGGTTATTAAATGAAGTTTCGCCTAAAAAAGGGTACTGAAGTTTACGTTGCGATGTCGCCATGTTGCGTTGTTACGTATAGAACATGGCAACACGGTAACATCAATTCAACTGCCAAATACTAAAATTCAAAAACGCCGCAAAACTCACCCATAAAATATAAGGAACTAATAACCAGCCACTTGTATTTTTTATTCCAAAGAAAGCACGAATCGTCAAAAAGATAAAAATCCATAAAATAATAATTTCAAAAAAAGCCAATTTAGGATTTTGCATCCCAAAAAATAGCCAAGACCAAATCATATTTAAGACAAATTGCACCCCAAAAAAAATCAACGCCTTTTTAACCATCTTTTTATCAATGCCTTCGTGCCAAACTAAGGCAGCAGCAATACCCATGAGCGTAAATAAGGTGGTCCAAACAGGGGCAAATATCCAATTCGGGGGATTAAAAGAAGGTTTATTAACGGTAGCGTACCAAGTATCTATAGAAGAAGCGGTGGCAATACCTCCTATAGAACCAAGTCCAATACATAATAAAATGCTGATAATTAATTTGATGGTAAGTGAAGGTTTATTATTCACAGGATGACAAGATTTTATGGATTAATAGGATTGTTAACTAGGAAGTGAAATGCCATTCAATGAAAATTGTTCATATTTTGGCAATAAAAAAGCAGCATACGTTGTGAGCGAATATGCTGCTTTTTTAATGGTTTATGAACGGTGAATAATTTTACTCTTTCAAAAACAAAAATGGCTGACTAATACCATCTCTGTCATAGCGCACATTTAAATAATACAAACCTGCTGTTAAAAAGGCTATATCTACTTCTGCAAAAAATTCATCACCACCCTTAAATTTCTTTTCTTCATAATAAACACGGCCCATATAATCGACAATTTGTAAAGTAATATCGCCTCCTCTTGCTCTATCTCTAGCAAATACTTTAAGTCGGTCATTGGCAGGATTTGGAAAGAGTAAGACATCTGAAAACTGAGAATTATCAACTGTTAAATCTATAGCGTGAAAGTTATTTCGCTTGTCTCTTTCTTGTATTTTAGAGTCGGGGTCTAATACAGCTGTTAGGGTATAATTACCTGTTCCTTTGGAGATAGGAAATTCTACTTTTAGGACTTCATTAAAAGTCGCACTTCCCGCCTTTATTTCTAAAACATCTTTTTGGATGGTTAATTCTAGTTCATCTTCTTGTGCCAATCTCCAATGAATTTCAACTGTTTGGTCTTCAGTAATGCCTTGATTGTCAAAAGTATAGGGGATTTCTAATACTTGACCTGAGGTAATTGTTCTTTTATTTTCTGTAGAAGCGATGGAATAATCAGGATAAAAATCACAATCGGGTAAAAGTTCGGATAATTCCGTTGTTTCAATAAAAAATTGCATGCGCTCCGCTTGACCATCTGTGAAAAAAAATTGACATCTGGAAGGGGCGTAAGACATGATATTACTTGGACTTGGTTTATATAGTTCTCCATTTGGGTCTAGTACATTTCCTTCATAGGTACAACCATTTAATCCTGTATTGCTTAAGTTAGGATCTGCTGGGGTATCGCAAACTTGATCACCTGCTTGACGACAATTCGTACCATTCACAAATTCTAAGCCTAAGGCAGGTTCATGTGTATGCAATAGGCCCAAAAAATGTCCTAATTCATGCGCTAATACGGGGCCATCTTTACTAAACTCTTTTTTCATGATGATAAAACGATCCGTAGGTTTACCTGTCCAAGGGAAAGTAGAAATTCCGGCAATGAAATTACGATCAAAAACTTGACCGCCAATATCATCGATATAAAATATATTGATGGTATTTGGTATATGTTTTCGAGCGTTTAATGCATCTTTAGCATCACTATAAGAATAGATTCCTTTGCCATCAAGCAATCTTGGAGCTCCACAAAAATAAAATTCGACATCGCTTAAAGCGTAGGCTCGATTGACTTCATCCAATGAATTATATAAATCTTGAATGGTTATATCCGTTACTGTTCCTGAAGCAGCAACGGTAGAGGTATTTTTTACGATAAAAGCGGAGATGCCCATTTTTACTTTTGCCGTATTTCGTTGCTTGGCTTTTTTTTGTTGAAAGATACGGAAGGCTTCCTGATCAAATTTAGGAACGGCTCCTGGTAATATATTGGAGCCACAAGAATGAGTTTGACTAAATAATAGAGGAAAATTTAATAAAAAGGCAAAAATAGAAAATAATATTGCTCGCATGGCTAGGATTTTGATACACAAAAATGATTCAACAAATTAACTTGAATTATATGGATAAGGTTAATTTTATCTAGCCAAATTCTACCAATTAGCCGTCATAATTGCGTTTTTTGGCGTCTGATCGCACCATTTCTTTAATAGGGCCTAATAAATCATCCAACCCATTTAGTTTTATTTCGTACATAGTTTGTAATAGCATGCCTAATTTCCCTTTGGGGAAACCTTTGCGATTAAACCACTCCAAATAAGAAACGGGTAAGTCACAAATTAAACGACCTTTATATTTGCCAAAAGGCATGGGCATCCGAACAATTTGAATTAATATTTCTGGATTCATTATTTTATTTTAGTTTTACAAATATAGGGTTTGTTGAGAAATAATAGAAGTACCCGAATTATTAGGAATTGGTAAATTTAGGTGTAGTTTTTGCTAACAAGAAAAGAGGATAACCAAGAATGTTCCCTACTAAAACTACCTTTCATATATTTAACTTAAAAGCTGTATGCAAATCAAGAAAGCGGTCATTACTGCTGCTGCCCGAGGAGGCAGATTATACCCTGTTGGAGATACTGTTCAAAAAGCGATGTTACCTATTGCGGATTTAGATGGCGTTCATAAGCCTATCCTACAAATTATAGCCGAAGAGGCCTTTAATAGCGGCATCGAAGAGATTTGTATTATTTGTGCGCCAGGAGATGAAGTGCGTTATCGTTCCGCATTTGAGACTTTGCGAAGTAATTTATTAGCAGCTTTTGGACAAATCGATTGGGCAAAAAAACAAGCCAATAAAATTTCTCATTTGCTTAAGCATTTGACTTTTGTGGTGCAAGAAGAAACATTAGGTTATGGCCATGCAGTTTATTGCGCCAAGGATTTTGTTGGAAATGATGCTTTTATTTTAATGTTGGGAGACCACTTGTACTTAGCTGATAATCAACAATTAAGATGCGCAGCTCAATTATTAAAGTTGGCAGAGCAAGCCGATTGTTCGGTTTCAGCAGTTAACGCCACGCCAGAACATTTGATTCATCAATACGGTACGATAAATGGTCGCTATGTAGCAGGGCAACAAGGTGTCTATGAAATCGAACGTATTATAGAAAAACCTTCTTTGAGTCAAGCAGAATTAGAATTATTAATGCCGGGACAACGAGCAGGGCATTACCTCTGTTTTTTTGGGATGCATATTTTAAAAGCTTCTATTTTTGATATTTTAGAAAAATACGCTAATACTTTGGAGAAAGGGAAAGACATACAACTAACGCCTGCACTAGAGATATTAGCCAAAGAAAGCAAATATTTAGCCTTAGAAGTAAAAGGAAGACGCTATAATCTAGGGACAGATTTAGGCTGGTTGGAAGCGCAAATTTCTTTTGGTTTGGAAGGGGTGAATAGTAACGAACTTTTATCGAGCATAGTTAATCAATTGGCGGAAGCGAGAATGCGAAAGTGATGATTTTTCAATTTGTACAGGCAAATTCATTCGCTGATACATTTTAAGTCCGCTGACCAATTTATTGACTAATGATTTAATGACGATTAATCAATGACAAAGAATATTTTTATAGAAATAATTACAAGTGCTGACCCTAAAATCAGAAACCAATCTTTTCTAAAACAATGCAAAGGAAAGTCGTTGTCGGTTTTAATGTCCGAATTGGCGACCTTAGAAAATTTTAGGACACAGACCCATAATTTATATGAACGGGTTAGAGCTTGTTTATTTTTGTATGCAGCCTACCGATTTGCTATTCCAGAAAAAAAAGCCTTAAAAAATATTGGTAAAACACCTTATTCAGGGTTTGAACATTTGCTCAATAGACGATTTGAAGAAGCGATTACTGTTTTTTTGCAAACCCAAAAAACGAAAGGTATCAATGGTACAATTGCTAGTGCTTTGGCAGAAGCCTATCACCAGCGAGCTTTTCAAATTTTAGGGGAACAAGTCCGAAAAAGCGTGCGGTCTACCGCAGGCAATCAATGGATGTTCAGAGGTGGTTATACGGCCCAGCATCCAATAAAAATTCATCCTCAATTATTAAAAAGAGCAGAAAATGAAGCGTTATTTCCAATTCTAGAGGAGAAGACCGCTGTTCGAATGGATTTAAGTCATAGCGGTTGGTCAGATATTTTCTTTTTAGGAATGGATTATCCAGAAGGAGCAAGGGTGATAAATGTCTCGGTGAATTTGGGTGTTTTTGGTAGAGATAAGGAAATTAAACCACCGATTCAAAGTTATATTCGGGTTATTTCCGAACCTGTTTTGCGCCTAACGAGTGTGGATTTAGGCGTGACGAAAGATATTACCGACTTAGATGATTTATTTAATTTTGGCAATGATTATTTGAGTTTATTAAAAGCAGGGGTGATTGCTTCTGGTTGTATTCCGCCATCTTTTGAAGGGACGCAACAATCCTTTGCAGAATTATTAGGACAAATTGTTGCGCCAGGTATGGGTTTGGAATTGGTGACGATGGTTAATGATATTCCTAAAGGTTCTCGTTTTGCGGTATCGACCAATTTATTAGGGTCCATTATTGCGGCATTAATGCGAGCGACTCGTCAAACTCAAAGTTTAACGGGGCAATTACAAGAATCAGAGAGAAGATTGGTGGCTGCAAGAGCAATTTTGGGCGAATGGTTAGGTGGTTCTGGTGGTGGTTGGCAAGATTCAGGAGGTGTTTGGCCTGGCATTAAGGCGATAGAAGGCGCTTTAGCCAAGCCAGGAGACCCAGAATATAATATTAGCCGAGGTTGTTTGTTGCCTCAGCATAGATTATTGGGGGAAGGAGAAGTGCATCCAGAAATGGCACAGAGATTAACAGAATCGTTGGTGTTAATGCATGGTGGAATGGCGCAAAACGTAGGCCCAGTTTTAGAAATGGTGACCGAAAAATATCTTTTGCGAGCAGAAGCAGAATGGAAAGCTAGATTAGCAACCAATAAGGTCTACGCTGGGATTTTAGGAGCTTTAAAGGCGGGGAATATTAAAGATTTAGCCAAATGGACAGGGCATAATTTTGATTACCCGATTAAGACGATTATCCCTTGGGCAACCAATCATTATACAGAAACATTAATCAGCCGAGCGAAAGATAAATTTGGTAAAGATTACCTAGGTTTTATGATGTTAGGTGGTATGTCTGGTGGCGGTATGGGAATGTACATTCAAAATGAAAACCCTAAAAAAACAAAGCAAGCAGTTTTAAAAATAATTCGTAAAACGAAAGCCGAATTATCTTCAGCCTTACCTTATGCGATGGAACCTGTTGTTTACGATTTTGAAATTAATAATAAGGGAACTTTTGCCGAATTATTAGCCAAAGATGCGACTTGGATGCCAGAAAAATATTATGGTATTCAAATTTCTAACTTAGCTCGACTATACTCTGAACACTCAAGTTTTGTGAATTTGAAAAGTCTGGAATTTCAAATT
>JAFMDF010000054.1 GCA_017857395.1 Bacteroidota bacterium
GGAAAGATAAATCTTTGAAAGGCAATATTTTACAACGCTAGAAGGGTAGCCAAAAATAAGATTGCTGACCTCATCCAGTTACCAATAATAACCGACCCGCTTACTTTAGAATTAACAGAAATCTTTCAAGCAGTCAATGCGGCAGCTTATTTTTATAACCAGACTTTATGGGCACTCATTACTATTGAAACGACCCGATTTTATATTAAAAATGGCTTATCTACCTTATGTGCCTTGACTTTTATTTCTTATGGGGCTACTTTAATAATAGGCAGTAAAGATTTTAAAAGTGGCGTTGCTTTTGGTAGATTGGCTTTAGCTATTTACGAAAAATTACAAACCACCCATCAGTTAAACAAAAGTCTTTTTAGTTATCATACCTTAATTAGTTGGTGGGAAATACCTTTGGCGGAAACAGAGGAAGGACTACAATTAGCATTAGATTTAAGTTTGGCAAGTGGGGATTTATCCTTTGTGGGACATACGACTCAGCTAAAGGGAATTATTCAAATGGCAAGTAATCCCAATTTACAATCTGCTAAACAAATAGTGCTACAGGATATTGATTTAATGGCAGAGAAATTGGATTATTACGCACCCAATAGTATTCGAGTTAATTGCCAATATCTTATCTGTTTAGCTGACCCAACTAATGAAACAGGTACCGTTTGCGGTGAAGTTTATGATTTTGAAGAAAAGAAAGCAGGGCATTATGAAAATAACCAGCAATCGATGCTCTACAATCACTATGCCTCGGCCTTTCGGTTAAACTATTTATGTAAAAACGATGAGTTAGCTTACGAAAACCTGATGACGGCGGAAGAGATAGGTCCAGAATTGGCTCTTTATACGTTCTATTTCAATTTGACCTTCATCGTTTTAATCTATGAGACCAATTATTCAACTAAAGAGGCGGCGACCCAAAAAAATATAAGAAAAGCAGTTAAAGAGATCGTTGGAATATTCGAGCAATGTGCATCGGTAGCTCCTGCTAATTTTGATAATAAATATAAATTAGCGCAAGGGGCTTTGTTAGCCATTAAAGGTAAAAAAGCAGCTGCTTTAGAAAAATATCAAGAGGCCATTGAAAGTGCCCAAAAATATAATTTTGTATTAGAAGAGGCGATGGCCTGGGAACGTTCGGCAGCGATGTTAATGGACTTGGGTAAAACAACCATCGGTAAGCAATACATACAGACTGCTTATGACCTCTTTTTTCAATATGGTGCTTATGCGGTTTGTACCAAATATATAAAATTATATCCTTGGCTTAAAAAAGCAAAAGCCTTAGAAAAAGGGCAAGTATCCAAAGGTAGTGGCTCTTCTGAAAATGCATTGGCTAGTTTGGATTTGGCAACAGTATTAAAGTCCTCCGAAGCATTGAGTGGAGAAACCGATTTTGAAAAATTATTAAGAAAACTAATTTTAATTGCCATCGAAAATGCAGGAGCTGAAAAAGGCTATTTATTGTTAAAATCAAATGGTCAACTAAAGGTGAATGTTTATGGAGACGTAGATAAAAAAACCGAATTTTTTGAAGATTTAAGCCTAAATAAATTTGCTCAAATCTCTAAAAAAGTGATCAATTATGTCGCCAAAACTTGGCAAACGCTTATCTTAGCCGATGCAGCCAATGATGCAAAATTTGGAACGGATACTTATTTGAAAAATAACCAAGTTAAATCTATTTTTTCTTTACCTATTTTGAATAAAGGAGAATTTATAGGCTTACTTTATTTAGAAAATAATGTAACAACCAATGCTTTTACGCAAGAAAGAGTGGAATTGCTTAATCTATTATCTGGGCAAATAGCCATTTCTATTGAAAATGCCCTATTAATTGAAAATTTGGAAGAAAAGGTCAAAGAAAGAACCTTAGAAATTGAGCAAGAAAAAGAAAAATCGGATAACTTGTTATTGAATATCTTACCAAAAGCTACAGCGGAAGAATTGCGCTTGACAGGGGCTGCCGAACCTAAATTTTACGAAGAAGTTACCGTCTTATTTCTTGATTTTAAAAACTTTAGTGGAGCTAGTAGAAGCTTAGATTATAAAGAACTTGTTTCCCAAATTGATGAATATTTCAGTGCATTTGATGAAGTGATTGGGGAATACCATGTCGAAAAAATAAAAACAATTGGAGATGCTTATATGTGTGCTTGTGGCTTGCCAATTGAAAGAACCGATCATGCGGTCTTAATGACAAAAGCAGCAATTCATTTCCAAAAAATAATAGCGGAATTAAAACAGATAAAACAGGCAAAAGACCAACATTTTTTTGAAGCTAGAATTGGTATTCATACAGGACCTGTAGTAGCAGGAGTAGTTGGTTCTAAAAAATTTGCTTATGATATATGGGGGGATACGGTCAATATTGCTTCTCGAATGGAATATGCTTGTGCTGTAGGAAAAATTGCTATTTCTGAACAAACCTTTCATTTGATAAAAGAAGAGATGAATTGTGAGTATCAGGGAAAGGTTCCTGCTAAAAATATGGAGGAACTGGATATGTATTACTTGTAATGTATCCAGATTTTGCCAAAAATCTCCAGAAATTTGTCGAATTTATCCAGATTCAATTAATCTTTTCCCCTTAAATTTGCTGTATTAAAACATTTTTTAGCATAGATACTAAAGTACAAACTACATAACCTCTTTAAACATAACCTCAAAATGATTTTCCCTAAAAAAATGACTGCAACTTTTGTTGCCTGCTTATTCTTTTCAGTAGGGCTAATTGCCCAAATTACCATTTCTGGTATCGTAAAAGATAAAACAACCACGGAAAACCTAGTCGGAACAACTATTCTAATAAAAGGAACTTCCGAAGGTGCTGTAACGGATGTAGATGGACAATTTAGCATAGAAACTAACCAATCGCTCCCTCTGACGCTTGTTATTTCTTTTATTGGCTACACTACTCAAGAAATAATATACCAAGAAAATATATCCGTTGAAATTGCCTTAGAAGAAGGTGCTTTATTAGGAGAAGAAGTGATTGTTTCTGCTTCTCGAAAAGCGGAAAAAGCATTAGAAGCACCTGCCTCTATCTCCATTATTGAGTCTCGAAAACTAGGCGCCCAAGCTTTAATTAGCCCAGTAGTCGCTTTGAGAAATTTACCTGGTGTAGATGTTTCTCAGCAAGGAATTGACCATTGGCAAATAAACCTTCGTGGGCGAAATGATGCTTTTCAAACTGAGACCTATTTTATGTTAGACTACCGAAGTTTAATTGTTCCCGGCCAAGGGGTTGCTATTTTGAGTAGAAATGCCTTGAATGAATTGGATCTAGATAGAATTGAAGTAGTGCGAGGACCTGGTTCTGCATTGTATGGCCCTGGTGTCGAAACTGGTGTGGTACATTTTATTTCTAAAAGTCCTTTCGAACATCAAGGTAGTTCATTCAGCATCGGAACGGGTACGAAAGCCAACTTTTCAGTTGCAGGCAGACAGGCTGGGTTAATCAATGAAAAATTGGGCTATAAAATTTTAGCGCATTATAATCGGGCGAATGATTTTGTACTAGATCCAAACGACCCAACAGATGCGGAATCTTTAGCTGCTTTTCAACCTCAGGTAACCAGCGGTTTAACTGGAGAATTATTAAGACCGACGAATGAATTAGAAGACCAAGTGTATAACTTCAGTGTTTCTGGAGGCTTAGAATATAGAGCGAATAGCAAAACTACCTTAAACGCTAGTGCAGGCATTACCCAAAGAAGAGGGTTAGTAAGAGCAGGTTTAGGAGAAGCACTACAAGACTATCCACTATTATTCGGACAAGTGAGATTGCAATCTGGTAATTTTTTCGCTCAAATTTATACCAATTTAACCATCAATGACCAAGAAAAGGATGTATTGTATCGGACAGGTTTAACTAGCATCACGAACAATAATGCCACCCAAGGACAAGCTCAATATCTCTGGGAAGTCAATAAAGATAAATTGAATGTTACCTTCGGAGCAGAAGCCCAACTAATTCGAACTGAAACGAAAGGAACGGTACACGGTCGATTTGAAGACGAAGATGACTTTGATATATATTCGCTATACTCGCAAGCAGAATGGACCATTAATCCAGCACTAGACTTTGTTTTGGCAGGTAGAGTGGATCGTTTTTCCGCTATTGATGAGACTACTTTTTCCCCAAGAGCAGGGATTGTTTTTAAACCGAAACCGACTCAAAGTTTTAGAGCTACTTTTAATCGAGCAATAACTTCTCCATCCGCCTTATTGGTCTTTGTGGATATTCCATTTGGGATAACTCCTGCTTTTGATATCCCTTTTATTGGTGGAACGCAGCCTATTTCTTATACGGATCCTTTGGTAACTTCTAGCTTCCTTCCTGGAGTAGGGGAATATTCTGGAATTGATATGCCTTTATCTATTCCTTATAATGTAGCCTTAGCAGGTTTGGCGGATGTGTTGCCCCAAAATGTTTTGGATTATTTAGGAACGAAGGCTGCTGAAGTAAGTGGAACTACTGCTGGTGTTTTATTGCTCAATGGAGGAGTGGCAACAACGCTGCCGCAAAGAGATAAAATCAAATCTACTAAAACGAGTGCCTATGAAATTGGGTATAAGGGCATTTTTGGCGGTAAATTCTCTTTAGGGTTAGATGTTTATTATAATCAAAGAAGAGATTTAATATTTACGGGGGCGATTAGCCCTTTGGTCATTAATCCAGCCATTTCTACCGATTTGGTAGCCGAATTAAATCGAGTTACCGATGCGACTGAACTAGAAGCGTTAGGAACTACTCAAGAGGCAGTTGCCGCAGCTTTTTCGACTGTTGGAGATGGTTTAGCTCCTAATCCTTTAGGTCTAGTTGAACCTGATATTGCTTATGCCTCTAGCCAACCTCAATTTGTAGTAACCCCCTCTAATACAGGAAGAGTCAAGTATTTTGGGGCAGATTTAAGCATGCAATATTATTTTTCTGAAGAATTATCCGTCTTTGCGAACTATTCTTGGTTGGAACAAAATTTCTTTACGGATGAAGAAATTGACTTACCGGGAACGGGTCAAGTATATGCTTTAAATACGCCTGAAAATAGAATCCGAGTTGGAATGGATTATATTCCTGAAGCAAAAGGATTTTCTTATAATGCATCCGTTCGCTACCAAGATGAATATCAAGTAGAAATGGGCACTATTTTTTCTGGTGTTTTGGATAGTTATACTATCGTGGATGCTGGTGTCGGTTATAATTTTGGAAACGGTATCAAAATCAATGTAACTGCTCAAAATTTATTCAATAACGAATATCGAGTAATGCCTCGGATGCCTAAGATTGGACGGTTAGTATTGGCAAAAGCGATTTTTGAACTTTAAGCCTCATATTTGAATCATAAATTATCAGAAGTCAGATGATAGCGCATCAGATTGAAAAATGACATTAAAATAATATTTAAAATATCGGCTAGCTCGTCAAATCCGTTGTCTTCATTCATCCGTTGATAGAAGACCAACGGATGAATGAAGACAACGGATGATTATCAATTTTTTACCTGACTATCTTCTTGTCTTTTTCTTAGCGTTGGGTCTCCTTGTTCGTTTATTAAATCGACCACCTTCTCGTTCCAAAGTTTTCAAGAACCGTTTAGGTGGATCTATCTTTAAATGCATTGATTCTTTGGTAATTGGATGCAAAAATTCTAATTGATAAGCACATAAAAAAAGCCCTTTTCCTAAAATCGTCCGCTTATGACCAGCATATTCTTTATCCCCCATAATCAGATGACCTAAATTGTTAAGGTGAATCCGTAATTGGTGGGTTCTACCTGTTATAGGCTGCAATTCTATCAGAGATAAATGTTGGAATATTTTAGAAGAAACGACCTTTAGGGTTTTATAATTAGTAATTGCTTTTTTACCTTGGACGGGCTCATCGATTTGCCCTTCCCGTTCTGTCTTTCCATGTACAACAGCTAGGTAAGTTTTTTTGACTTCATTATCTTGGAAGGCTTTACTCAATTTAATTAAAGCGGTCTTCGTCTTAGCTAATAAGATCAATCCTTTAGTCGGCACATCAATCCTGTGAACCGCTCTAGGACTTTGTAAAGTATCCGCTTGATGACTTTGTTTAGCAAACCCAATTACCGCATTTTCTACCGTCTTATTTCGATTTCCATTCACGGCTATCCCTGCTGGTTTATTAATCACAATTAAATAATCATCTTCAAAAACAACGGGTAAATCTATATCGACTTTCGGTCTCTTTACGGTTTTTATTTTTAAAACCAACACATCTCCCTTCTTGACAAACATCCCTTCATTTGCCAAGTCATCATTCACTAATAAAGTGCCTGCGGCAATGGCTTTTTTAGCCGCCGTTCGACTGCCTAAAATGGGAAAAATTTGTGCGGCATAATCTGTTAACCGAGTATTAGGCTTAACAGATTTGATGCGGTGCGCTTGTTTATTAGGCTTTGCCATGTAAGGAAGTCCATTTTTAAAAATGATAAAAGATTGCAAAAGTAGTATTTTTATTAATTTTGGATAGTAGAGGTATTCAGAAAGAATAAAATTTAATAAGGTCTCTGTGCAACTCTGCGATTTCTTTGAGTATTTCTGTGGAACAAATTAATTATTACATAGAGTTAATCAGAGGATTGCACAGAGATACACAAAGTATAGTTTAAGCATTAATTCAGCTTAAATACAAAACGGAAATTCATGAAAATCATTAGAAATACTTTACTCTTTCTATTGCTATTGCTATTGCTATTACTTTTCCTTGTATACATGGTTATCCAGCATAGAAGATTGGAGTGAGAAACCAGAAGTCGAAATGGTCAACCGATTTCAACCATACGGAGTGACCGAAAAAACACCAGTACCTACAATTAAAGAAATTGATGGAGGCCTAGAAATTACAGCAGTCAAAGGCGCTTCGATTGGTTATCAAATAGCGGAAGGGCGTTGGCAATTATATCAAACGCCTATTACAACGAAGGATTTTAGTTCGCTCAAAGTAAAAGCAGTTCGATATGGTTGGGAAGAGAGTGAGGTGGTCGTTTTAGAGAAATAGCTTATTCTAGGGGGAATCTTTGTATTTTGTAATACTTAATTTGAAGGAAACCTATTACCCCGTAACTTCCTGTTACTGGGTAATTTTAGGGTAATTCCTAATATAGATTATCTAGCAACATTAATTCGAGAGTTAATGTTGGGAAGTTACTTGATGATAGGCAAAATTAAATTGAGAAATACGGTCTTTGTCCTTTGCAACTTTATCCGTTATTGAGGTACTAGTTAATTTTAGAAACAGCTTCTTTGATTTTTATAAAAAAAAGACATGAACCTAATCACTCAAAAATACCCATTTTACCAGTTCCGACCTTATTTTCCATTAGCTTTAATTGCTTGCAGCTATTTTATAGCGATGAATCTCTTTGAAGCAGGACAACAATTATATTACATCAACCGCTTTAGCTTAGCACAAGATACGGTTACCTACTTTGGTTTATTAAAAAATCACTTTTTGAGGTGGATGATTTGGTTGTTAATCAGTCTACCCTTTATTCATTTTAGTTTAAAAAATAGGGTGACACCAAGCACTTTTACCCTTCCTTTTTTAGCCAAGTATTTATTAGCCATCATTGCGAGCTTACTATTGACACTTAGTAGTATTACCATGTTACAAATTGTCCAAGATGGAGCTGTTTTGGCGGAATTTGGGGAATATTTTCAATTTTTTATAGCACAGAAATTTCCGCTATTTTTTAGCAGTTATTTAGGCGTAGTTATTTTGGTGCATTTATACATGAAACAACGAGAACTAGAAGGACAAACTTATGAGTTTATAGCTTTAAAAGAGAAATATGAAGCTGTGACTACTGCATTAATAGAACAAAAAGAGGCATTACCAATTACCTCTATTTCTATCAAAATTGGTAATAAAATAAAACGGATTCCCTTAACGGAAATTAATTATATCCAATCCGCAGATTATTGTGTGCAAATTCATACCAAAAATGATAGAGCTTATTTTTTAAGACAATCTATGAAAGCAATGGAAAAGCAATTGACCACTAAAGGATTTATCCGAATTCATCGACATACAATTATTAACCTATCCGAAGTGGCTTCTTTGCGTTTTAATCCTAAAGCGGAGGTGATTCTAAATTCTGGAAAAAGATTAGCAATTTCGAATAGTAGAGTAGGGGAAGTGAGAGAAGTTATTAGAAGTTTTAAGTAGCACTCCCTGCAAAAACACCATCTCTTACTGCAAAACAATAGAAAAATAGGAGTATCGATTTTAATATTGGGTATTTAATCATCAAAATTAAACCCAATGTCTAAACTCACTCGATGCTGTTTCTTCGTTTTAGTACTCCTAAATTATAGCAGCTTATCAGCACAAAACAGTTATGAATATGCTGCTTCCAAAGCCCATCCGTTTGGTCTACCCAACCCCGATGCCCCCGAGCAAATTAAAGATTATGCGCCAATGATTGGCGAATGTGATTGTAAATCTATTGCCCGTAATCCAGACCAAACTTGGCAAACAGAACCTGTGGATATGATTTGGCGCTTTAAATACATCATGAATGGCTTTGGCGTACAAGATGAAACGCTGAAATCGGATGGTGGACATTCTGGTAGTATTCGCCAATTTGACCAAGATAGTGCTAAATGGTTTGTACATTATTATTCTAATAAAGGACTAACGCCTGTTTTATCTGCTTGGAGTGGGAATAAAAAGGATAATGGCGATATCGTTTTATACAGACCTCAAAAAGCACCGAATGACATGGATGGATTTTATAAAATTACGTTTCATGATATTTCTGAAGAAGGCTTTAAATGGTTGGGGGAATGGGTAAATACCACAGAGACTTTTTCTTTTCCAACTTGGAAAATTGATTGTAAGAAGCGAAAAAATAGCGAATAATAAATACGTCCAATTTTGAACATAAACTGACCAAATTCGGACAGGTTAAAATTTTAAATCCAAAAATAAATTTTATAAAATATTGATTATGAGTAAATTATGATTTTGGCATAGCCATTGGATTACTTAGGGTAAGGAATTATTACTGGTCTGTTTAAAACCCTATTATTATGCTACATCATAACTTCCGTTTCATCCTTCGACGATTAAATCGACAACGTTTAAATACCTTTTTGCATTTAACTGGTTTGACTTTAGGCATCACGGTTTGTTTATTAATAGGCTTGTTTATTCGCCATGAATTGAGTTATGATAATTACCATCAAAAGGCAGATAGGATTGTTCGGTTTAATCAATTCTGGGAAATGCCAGGGAAGGAAAGGGATTTAAATTATGCTTGTCCTGCCCCTTTGGCGAATGCTTTGCGAAGTGAAATTCCAGAAATTGAGACCGTCGTTAGTGTATTACCTAGAGGAAAAAGAGTGATGGAGATTACGCCTCAAAAAAGATTTAATCAAGAAGGCGTATTGATGGTAGAACCTGAATTTTTAGATATTTTTGATATAGAAGTTGTACAAGGAAATGGGCACGAAGCCTTGCGGAAACCTTGGCATACCTTATTGACTGAATCTACTGCCGAGAAATTCTTTGGCAGAGAAGACCCAATTGGAAAGACAATACTATTCGATAACGAACATACCCTTACGGTAGCGGGAATTATTAAAGACTTGCCCGATAATACGCATTTGCCAGCCACGATGTTGGTGTCTTATTTAATCGGTAAAGATTTTATGGGCTGGGCAGAAAAAAACTGGGGCGCAACTTTCGGTGCTTCTACTTATGCCCTTTTAAAAGAAGGGGCGAATCCAGCCGATATGATTGCGCCAATTCAAGCAATGTATGACGCAAAAGTGAATAACGATCCAGAAGAGCTTGAAAAAGGAGGCGTAGATATTCAACCCTTACATAAAATACATTTAGAACCGCAATATGGAGGTGGAGGACAATGGGTAAAAGCCATTAATGCTTCTTGGTTATGGTTTTTTGGAGGCATTGGTTTGATAGTAATGGCATTAGCTTGTATCAATTTCATCAATTTATCGACTGCTCAATCTTTGACTCGCTCGAAGGAGGTAGGCGTTAGAAAAGCGATTGGCGCAGGAAAAGGACAATTGATGCAGCAGTTCCTAGCAGAGGCATTTTTAGTGATTGGCTTGTCGGCGATTTTTGCGATTGTTATCGCTCAGTTTGCCTTGCCGTTTGTCAATCAATTACTAGATAAAAAAATAATTTTTGATTACTTGTTTACTCCGAGAATTTTAGCAATTTTCTTAACGAGTATAGGATTGACTACCTTATTAACAGGTATTTATCCTGCTTGGTTAATTGCTAAATTTCAACCAGCAACTGCGCTAAAATCTAGAACAGTTGCTGGTGATCGGAGCGCTTCCTTTATGCGAAAAGGATTGGTGGTGACGCAATTTGTAATTTCTGGTACTTTATTAATTGCGCTAGTATTGATTTCTCAGCAAATGGATTTATTTTATAATAAAAACTTAGGCTTTGATAAAGATAATATCTTAGCGGTTGAAATTCCAGATAAACAGAAATTAACCGTATTTGCTAATGAATTGGCAGGGATAAAAGGAATCAAAGGAGTTACGTTTGCAAGTGCCCCTCCAAGTGAAAGAGGTCATAATGGGACATCCATGCATTTGACGGATGATAATGCGTCGGATAGAAAGTCTGTAAGTATTATTTTTGGAGATGATAAATATCCCGAATTATTTGATTTACAACTAAAGGCAGGGAGGTTCTTTAATATTGCGGATACGAGTGCACTTTCTGCAAGTTTAGCGGAAAATCAGCGTTTTCCAAAAGTGGTGGTCAATGAAAAATTAATTAAATCATTAGGCTTTGCTTCGGAGGCGGAAGCATTGGGCAAACGATTTAAAATAGGTTGGAATGGTTGGCAACCAGAGATAGTTGGCGTAGTAGAAAATTTTGTTACGACGACTTTACACAATGATATTAATCCAATGTTGATTTTCCAGAATGAAAAATATTACCATAATGCAGGTATTAAATTAGAAGCTAACACAGATGTGACGGCGACGCTAGCCAATATTAAAAAGGCATGGGAAAAAACCTTCCCCAAAGAATTTTATAGCTACTCTTTTTTAGACGACCATATTGCTCAATTTTATGATTCTGAAAGTCGTTTATTGGGTTTCTTTAAAATCTTTGCAGGCTTAGCCATGTTTATTTCTTGCTTAGGTTTATGGGGATTAGCCACCTTTGCGGCGGTACAAAGGACCAAAGAAATTGGTATTCGAAAAGTACTTGGTGCAACGACTCAGAACCTAGTAACTTTACTCTCCAAAGATTTCTTAAAATTAGTAGCCATAGCCTTAATTATTGCGATTCCAATTGCTTGGTATGGAATGAACGAATGGTTGAATAATTTTGCTTTTCGGATTGATATGGAATGGTGGGTATTTGCTGCCGCAGGTATGGCTGCCATTACGGTTGCCTTTTTGACGGTTAGCTTTCAGAGTGTTCGGACGGCTTTATTGAACCCTGTGGAGAGTTTACGAGGAGAGTGAATAATAAAATAAATACACACCTAGAACCCTTAGGGCTTTCTGAATCTGATGATAGGGAAGCCCTTTTTAATGGGAAGGTTGAACTATTTAGCGAGTTGTAAAATTTTCTCAATAAAAGGGGTAGCCAGACTTTCTTTTAGTAAGGAATAAGCAGCTTTATCTTGCTGGGTTTGTGCGGCTATATCCATTTTTATGGACGTATATTCGGTTCTTGCCCATTCATGTTCTCTTAGAAAATTTCGAAATAATAGATGTCGTTTTAGTTCTGGGCTATCTTTTGGACAAGCATATAAATGGTGGGTAATCGTATCTAAAATGGAGTTGGATAGAAGTCCTTTTTTTCTTTTAAAAGCTTCTCTTTGTGGAATTCCTTGGTTGCCATTATGATAATAACCAAGGGTAGCTAACCTTTCTCTTATTTGCGGAAAAATGTTATCCTTTTCATAAACAATGTCTATATCAATAATAGCTTTGGCAGCCAAATCAGGAACTGCTGTACTTCCTACATGTTGGATGCTTAGAATCAGTCCATCCAAAGTAGTAGCTAATATTTTTTGAATGGTTTCAAACTGAATTTTCCAATCGGAGTTATAAGATTGTATCAAATTCATTCCTGCAAACAGATTAGCTAAGAAAGAGGAAAACTAAGCTACACTCGTCAAAAAAAATCCGTGTACTTTGTATCCGCTGTGGTGGAAAAATTAAAAACTATTTTATTTAGCTACAGAGCTTAGTAAAAACAAAAGGGTAGATTGATTACCAATCCACCCTTTCGTACGTATTTTTTTAGTTAAGTATAGATTAGCCGAATAAACCACCTAATTTACCTTTCAAAGCATCTTTAGCTTTATCTGCTAGGTCATCGCCAGCATCACCACCGCCCATCAAACCACCTAAAGCACTTTTGGCTGCATCAGCACCGCCGCCGCCCATAAGGCTACCTAGCATACCTGCAGCACCACCGCCGCCACCTAAAACTTTCATCAATCCAGCAGCATTGATACCTTCTCCTTCAGATGCATCGTTTGCAGCACCACTTATTTTACCCATAATCATAGGTAAAGCCATAGAAGAAACGGTACTAGCAATGCCAGATGGAATACCCAATTGACTAGTCATTTTACCGATAAAATTTTGAGCAATACCTTGGAAAACCATATTTTTCATCATACCTCCTGCACCGCCGCCACTACCGCCAGCTAATCCTGCTAAAGCGCCCATCGCGCTGCCACCACCTCCGCCAGTTAAGCTAGAAAGCATACTCATTACATCACCAGAGTTACCACCTGTAACTGCACCCATAATCCCTTCTTTGATACTGTCGCCAGCCAATGGAACTGTTTTTTCGGCTTGCCCTAAATCAAGTCCTGTTTTTTCGGCAATTGCACCTGCTACTTGTCCTTTTAAGCCATCTAATAAACTGTCTAACATTATTTTATTGTTTTAATTAAAGAAAATAGGTTGTTTTTAATACAACGTGTAGTCCTCGGCAATATATTATATTTGTAGGACTTTTTATTGTTAAGACGGACAACTTAACTATAAAGGGTACACTTAGTCGATAATTTTTTTTAGAAATCTTCGATTATTGAATTTTAAAAAACTCCAAAAAATGAAAAAAGAAAAAGTATTATTTAACCATGATGCGGCAATTGATGAATTCATGGCAGCCGTCTTATTAACAACGATGAAGGAAGTGGATGTAGAGGTCGTACAGCAGTTGACTGAGGTAAATGGCTTTTATCAATATGTGTTACAACAATTTAGGCGATAAGTAAGAGCCGATTGGCAGAATTCGTTGGGGTAAGTAATACCTTTTAGAAGAATGTCCATATTTTTTCTACCAAATTTTGCACAACATACGTACAGAACCATTATTTTGCAGATTCAAATTTCAGGCAAGCTACTGTCTCCAACTGACAACTGGCAACTGGCAACCGACAACTGATTAAATATGACGTACGACAATTTTACGATAAAGGCGCAAGAGTGTATTCTAAAAGCGCAAAAGATAGCGGCGGGCTACGAGCAACAAACGGTAGATACACCCCATTTGATAAAAGGAATATTAGAACAAGCGGAAGATGTGTCTACTTTTTTATTGGGTAAGATGAATGTTAACCTACCTAAGTTAAAAGATGAATTAACCAAAGTTTGTAAAAACTATCCAAGAGTCATTGGCTCAGAAAAGCAATATTTGACCAATGATGCCAATCAAGCTTTGGCGAGGGCCAAAAAAGTATTAAAGGAATTTGGCGACGAATATATTTCAGTAGAGTTAATGCTTTTAGGTGTTTTGCAGGGGAAAGGAAAAGGGGGCAATATGCTGAAAGCAATGGGTGCTACGGAAAAAGCCTTAAAAGCAGCCATCAAAGAATTGCGCCAAGGCAAAAAAGTAACCGATCCAAGTACAGATAATCAATACAATGCCCTCAGTAAATTTGGGATTAACCTAAATGAAAGAGCAGAAACGGGGAAATTAGACCCGATTATTGGAAGAGATGAAGAAATTCGTCGAGTGCTGCACATTATTTCGAGAAGAAAGAAAAATAATCCAATTTTGATTGGAGAAGCAGGCGTTGGTAAAACAGCGATTGTAGAAGGAATTGCGTGGAGAATAGTCAATCAAGATGTACCCGAAAGTTTGCGGAGTAAAAAGATATTTACCCTTGATATTGCTAGTTTGATTGCTGGGGCAAAATACAAAGGGGAGTTTGAAGAACGCCTCAAAGCAGTTATCAAAGAAGTAACGGATTCTAATGGCGAAATTATTTTATTTATCGATGAAATTCATACGTTAATTGGTGCAGGTGGCGGCGGCGGTGCAATGGATGCTGCCAATATTTTAAAACCTGCTTTGGCGAGAGGTGAATTGCATACGATTGGTGCAACCACTTTAGATGAATACCAGAAATATTTTGAAAAAGACAAGGCATTGGTTCGACGTTTTCAAACGGTGTTGATTGAAGAACCAAGTGTGGAAGATACCATTTCTATTCTTCGAGGATTGCAAGAACGATATGAAGTTTATCATAAAATAGAGATTCTAGACGAAGCTTTAATTGCCGCAGCAGAATTATCCCACCGATATATTGCAGATCGTCATTTGCCAGATAAAGCGATTGATTTAATTGATGAAGCAGCTGCAAAATTGCGGTTGGAACTAGATTCTGTCCCCGAAGAAATTGACGAATGGGATAGAAAAGTACGGCAATTAGAAATTGAAAGGGAAGCCATTAAACGAGAGAATAGCCCTAAAAAAATGGCAAGAATAGTCGAACAAATTGCCAATGCTAGAGAAAAATTAGATGGTTTAAGAGCGACATGGAAAACCGAAAAAGAAATTGTAGATACCGCTCAAAATATCAAAAAAGAAATTGAAGAACTAGAAATACAAGCTGCTAAAGCAGAAAGAGAAAGTGATTATGAAACGGTGGCCAAAATACGGTATGGGCAGATTAAGGAAATGGAAATTAAGCTCAAAGTAGCGGAGGAAAGATTGGATAACCTAGCAGAGGAAGCTCGATTTACCAACGAGGAAGTGACGGCGAATGATATTGCCGAAGTAGTAGCAAGGGCAACGGGTATTCCTGTGACCAAAATGGTGCAGAGTGAAAAGGATAAGTTATTAAAATTAGAGGAAGAAATAGGACAGCGACTGATTGGACAGCATGAGGCAGTAAAAGCTGTTTCGGATGCGGTGCGTAGAAGTCGGTCTGGCTTGCAAGATGAAGGGCGACCGATTGGTTCGTTTATCTTTTTAGGACCAACAGGGGTTGGTAAAACGGAATTAGCAAAATCTTTAGCCGTTGTCCTTTTTGATGATGAAAAAGCGATTACTCGAATTGATATGTCCGAATATCAAGAACGACATTCTGTCTCTCGATTGGTCGGTGCGCCTCCTGGATATGTAGGCTATGATGAAGGCGGACAATTGACAGAAGCGGTGCGTAGAAGACCTTATTCTATTATCCTGTTGGATGAAATTGAAAAGGCACACCCTGATACCTTTAACATTCTATTGCAAGTATTAGACGATGGTCGTTTGACTGATAATAGAGGTCGAGTAGCCAACTTTAAAAATACCATTATCATCATGACGTCCAATATGGGCGCAGAAGTAATTTTGGAAAATTTTGAAGATTTAATAGATGTGGGCGAAGAGCACCGACAAGATATTTTAGATACGACCAGAGAGGAAGTATTTACTTTATTGATGGAAAATCTACGTCCAGAATTCCTCAATCGGATTGATGAAAAAATCATGTTCTTGCCGTTGACTTTAGCAGAAATCAAACAGATTTTGAATCTATTGTTAAGAAAGACCCGAAAAATGTTGAAAAAGCAAGAATTGGGCTTAGAAATCAGCGAACCTGCGATGGACTTTTTAGCGGAATTAGGTTATGATCCTCAATTTGGTGCAAGACCCATGAAGCGAGTGCTACAAAAAGAAATTGTTGACCATTTATCTAAATTATTGATTGGTGGAAAATTTGCTGCTGGCGAAACGATTTTTGTAGATTTAGAAGGGGAGAATTTGTCTTTCAAAAATAAGAAGTCTGGTAAGACGGCGGCTAAAGCAGCGATTACAACCAGAAAGAAACCTGCAAAATCTAAGGCAGACGCAGCTGCGGCAAAACGGAAGAAGCAGTTGAAAGAATTGGATGAGGCGACTAAAGCGGTGGAGGATGCTACTAAGGCGGCTAAGCCTAAGAAGAAGACGGATCCTAAATAGGGATTTTAGAAAATATAGTTATGAAAATAGCTCAATTCCAATTTTTGGGGTTGGGCTATTTTTTATAAATATCCCTTTCCTCGCTAGCAAATGCCTCTCTGTTTGCGCTAAACCCTTATCTAGCTAAATTCTAGTTTTCTAATCTGATTTTGTTTTAGTTTTGAATTGATAAACTAGTAATAGAAAATCTTCCTATTGCGGTTTTAATTTTTTAGCAAACTATGAATTACCAAAGAGCTGTTATTTTCTGTTATTTCTTTTCCTTAACATCAATTTTCGCCCAAACAAATAAGGAAATTATTCAAAAGACAAAAGAATTAATGATAGCAAACTATATTTTTTTGGATAAAGCGGAATTGGTCACTCAGCATTTAGATCGACTGCTAAGGGAAGATTATTTTGATACATTTGCTCAACCAAAAGATTTTGCCAAAGCTTTGACGCAAGAGTTGCAAAAAATCACCAAGGATAAACACCTGAATGTAGCACCTCCACGACCTCGAAATAGAACAGCACGTGATAGAACTTCCTTTGCTTGGCATTTGCAAAACTTAGTGCGATTTAGGGAAGGCGGATTTGGCGAAGTAAATTTTTTGAAAGGAAATATTGGCTATGTTAAATTAAAAGGATTTCGGGTAGAAGATACGAGCAAGGTAGCACCTTTGATGAATTTTATTTCAACTGCCGATGCGTTTATTATTGACTTAAGAGGAAATGGGGGCGGAAATGGCCCAGTTGGATTAAATTTAAGTAGTTATTTTTTACCAACCAACACACCATTATCAAGTGTTTATGAAAGAGGAAAAGACTTATTGGAAGAATATCACACAACAAAGGTTATCGGAAAAAAGCAATTAGATATTCCATTATTTATTTTGATCAATAAAAGAACTTTTTCGGCGGCAGAAGCTTTTGCGTATGATTTGCAAGCTAAAAATCGGGCAACTATAGTTGGTGAAAAAAAAACGAACCCCAGTATACCAAATCACATTTTTATTCAAAGTAATAAGAAAAATATTAAAGTTATTTTGGACGATATTCTTTATGTTGAAAGTATCAAAGATTACATTAGAATTCATTTAGTAAGTGAAAAAATAATTTTTAAAAGTGGTATTTCTGCGTTTGAAAATAGATTAGACCAACGATTTTTAAGAGTACATCGTTCTTTTATTATAAATGTAAACAAAGTTACCGCCTATACTAAAAAAGATATTGAGCTTCAGGAGGTTCGGATTCCTATAGGCGAATTTTATAAAGAAGGAGTACTTCAACGAATTCAAGTAAATTAATGATTCGTTGGGTGAAGTTGCTCAAACAATCCTATTTTTGACAGTAGATGCGACTTATGAAGAAATTTCTTATCCGATTGCCTACCGAATATTGACCAAGTGCGATGCCGTTCTATGGATTAAAGGCGCGTCCAATGGAGCAGATATTGAAACAGTAAAAACTAAAAAAATGGACTTAACAATTTTTTATTCATTAAAGGATATTCCTGATATAAGCTAAAAGTGTACTTTTGTGCGAAAATTGCATAAAAATAAAAAATGAAAGGAAATCCAAATTTACTTCACTCAGAAATAGGCGCTTTATACGAATATGATTTTAGCATTCCTAGGGCGAAAATCGAAGAAATATTAGCCTTACCACGTCCTTCGCTCATCAAAGACTTGGAAGAAGTATTGGAGGAAGCGACTCGGAATTTTAAAGATTATGATAGATTTTATGAAGCAGAACCAGAAGAATCTCTTTTTTTAGCGCCAGTACATGCTCTTTTTTTATTGGGCGAGTTGGGAGCAATAGAAGCTTTACCTGCGATTAATCAATTTCTTAAGCAAGACGAAGAATTTCTAGATTTTTGGTTAGGTGATTTGTTGACAGAGGAAGTTTGGCAAGCCATTTATAAGTTAGCACATTCCGATATTACACAGCTTTTTCCTTTTATTATGGAGCCAGTTGAACAGGTGTTTGCTAAATCGCCACATATAAAAGCAGCATTGACTTATATGGCATTGAAAAGGAATAAAAGAAGCGTTTTGGCTGCGGATTATAAAAAACTGACTCAAAATTTAATCGAACAAGCAAAAGCATCTCCAGCATTTACGGATGAAAATGCTATTTTGACGAGTGCTGTTTTTAAGGCTATAGATTATGGACTAATGGAATTGGAGGAGGAAATTAAAATGGCAATAGAAGCTGAGTTAATCGATGATTATGGAAAAAATGATTGGGAAATTGCGCAAGATTTATTAGTTAAAAATGAACCAGACATTTCGATAATGACTATTTATGAGCATTATGAAGCCATTCAAGAATGGTATAATTATGAAGAGACAAGTGATGTTGACTTTGGCCAATCGATGAATAATATTGATTACACTCCCAAAGAAAAAAATATTGACCCAAGATTAGCGCCTAAAACAGTCTATAACGATACCACTCCCTTCAAAAAAACAACTCCAGATGTAGGCAGAAACGAACCTTGCCCCTGCGGAAGTGGCAAAAAACACAAAAAATGCTGTTTAAGGAAGTAATCCGTCAATTTTAACAAAATTAAACAATAAAAATACAAGTTAATTCCCCTATTCTTTGCTACATTTGCGCCGCTAAAAAAGATGTATAATTTATTTATGGGATATTTTTTGAAAAAATGACTTTTATTGGTCTTTAGTACAATTCAAAACCTCAAATTTCCCACCTTAAAAAATAGTTAATATGAACAAATTAAGTTTATTAATGGTCAGCATGTTGTTTATTATGACTTCATGTGTGAAAAAGAAAGATTTCTTGGCATTACAAGAAAACAAAGATTTATTACAATCTACTTTAGAAAAAACTAAAGGGGAATTGGATACATGTAATGATGACAAGTCAGGATTGATGGGTAAAATTGCTGAATTAGAAGCAACAGTTGCCAAGCAACAAACTGAATTGACAGGTAAAGATGGTCAAATCACTACTTTGAAAGGAAATGTAGCCGCAGAGCAAGCAAAGCAAGCGACTATTTATTCTTCTTTATCAGGAACTTCTGTGATGTCAGAAGCCGGTGTGAAGGAATTCAAAGCTGCTTTAGACAAAATTCATGGAATGCCAGCAGCGCAAAGAAATGCTGCTTTGACTAAAGCATTAACGGATAAATTGACCAATTCTTTAAGTGCAGCAGAAGCACAAGGTATGGAAATCACGACGAAAGGTGGTGCAGTGATGTTGTCTTTGTCGGATAAAATTTTATACAACTCTGGGCGCACTACTTTAACTAAAGATGCTAAAATGATTTTAGATGCAGTTGCTAAAGTTATCAATGCTAATGGTGGGATTGATGTTTTAGTGGAAGGTCATGCTGATGCAGACCCCGTTAAATTTACTTCTTACAGAGACAACTGGAATTTAAGTGTTAAAAGAGCTATGAAAGTAGCCAGTTACTTAGAAAAGACAGGGGAAGTGGCGCCTACAAGATTAACTATTGCTGGTAGAGGAGAGCATGCCCCAAAAGCAGACAATGAAACCGAAGAAGGAAAAGCAATGAATAGAAGAACAGAAATTATGTTAGTACCTGGTTTAGATGAGTATTTTAGATTGGTGACTGGTAAATAAGATTTTGATTGGTGACTGGTTATACTGTCATCTTCTTATATAATTGAGTGAAAAATCACCATTATCTGTAATTGATAATGGTGATTTTTTTTGAATGGCTAATTTGAATTAACCTTTTTCTATTCATAAAGTAGTTTTTAAAATAGTATTCATTCTCTTTGTAAAATCCCTTCGAAGCGTCCGCCTTTAAGAGAATGTTTTTCAGTACCTCCAACCTTATTCGTAATCTGACCTCTAATTTCTCCTCTTAGTAAATTAGATTGTCTGTTATAATGAGTAATAATTAATTCTCCGTAATCACCTTCTTGCTCCTCTTTTAATTCAAAGAACGAACGAAAGAAGTCATAATCAAATACCGCAAACTTGAAGGCTACAACAGAAGGAGTACTTGATTTAGCAATACGATAGTTTCCGATACCTTGAAAATTTGGGATAGAAAGGAGGAAATATTCTTTACAATGATTTATGCAATCATCCGTATTAAAATATTTGATAGCTTCGAGAGAAAAGATACTATCACCTGCTACAATGCGATGATTTAGAAAAAGGCTATCTGCACACCATAAAGTATCTGCCCAAAAACCGTAAAATGAACAGTCCGCAAAACTTATATCACTAGATGCTTCTATTTCTATGGAATATGCTGAATTTAAACAAGAGGAAAAGAAGCCTATTAGAATAAGAAAAAGTAAATATTTTGCTTTCATAACTATCTTTTACTTCATTTAGTAACTATTCAAACAAAACGGTTGCGTTGACTATAATAGGAGGCTTAGTTTAGTTTGCATGTTTCCATCAGCCCTTCAATAACTCCACTTCACCCGTAAAAAATAAGCTTGAATATCACTTCCATAACGTTCTGCAGTATCTTGTAAAATAATCTGACTCACAAAATCTACATCTAAATTTTGCCCTGAGGAATAAGTAAAGGTTGGCGTTAAAAATAATGGATGTCCATCGATTGGCGAATAAATTATGGCAATATTGGCAGTAAATAAAGGGGTAATAGGATAACCTGCGGAAGTGAAAATCGACCATTTATACGGGTATAAATTTCGGGCAGATAATTCAAAATTGAAAATATTGCCAGAATTCACACTTGTTCCTGCTTCATTATACAATAAGCCACTTGAAATAAATAAACTATTTTCAAAGGAATAATCGGCGCTTAAAGTAGCCGCTAAATTATTGGCTACTTCGTCAATAGTTGAATTAAACCAACTAAATTCTCCTTTAAATCCCCAATCTTTAATATTGCCAGCCCAACCACCACCTAAGACAATGTCTTTCTTACTCCAACCTGCTAGTACCTGAAAATCATAATTCCATTTGTTAAATTTATACAAACTTGCTGCCACTATTTCATCGCTATTATCAAAGGCTTTAATGGCAAATTCTATACTTCCTGCATAACCAATATAATACTGTATTCGCAAAGCATCTGACCCTGGTCGTTCTTCGTAATCAAAATCCGTAAAGGAAAAAGCATTGAATAAATCATTGGGATTCCAGACGGTATTAATGCCCCAATTAATACGTTGTCTACCAAATCGTATTTCTAATTTATCTTTGGTATACTGAAAATAGGCTCGGTCTAAATAGCTATGTAAAATGGCTTTTTCACCAATATTTAATACCGTTAAATTTAAAACATCATTTCCAGCATCATTTAAACTACTTTTAAAATTGGGTTGCATCCTGGTAAATTCGCCAAAGAAGAAACGGGTTCTTAAACCTGCTTTGAACGTCCAATTATCAGATGGATACCAGTTGAAATTAAGGCGATTGTGTAGGAAATTATCTGAGAGCGTTTGGTTTCCTAAACCAGGCACGTTGATTTGAAATAGGCTCTGTAGAGATTTGGTATAGCCTTGGAAATTCCAGTTTTTTTCTTTGGTCTCTTGGGCGGATAGGGTAGTTGATAAGATTAAGGTAAACAAAATTCCACCCCCCAACCCCCGCCAGCGGGGGAGAACAACTTGCAAAAATTGAAGCCTTTTAGCAAGTTTTGAGATTTTGGTAAACTGTTTGTGAATGGCTAATTGCCAACTGCCAACTGCCAATAACTGCTTACGTCCTGCTGCCAACTGGCGACTGCCAACTGTCAACTGCCTACTGTTACCTCCGTTCATCGCTTACAATTTTACCATCCACTAAAGTCACCACTCGTCTAGCACGGTCAATCACGCGTTGGTCATGCGTGGAAAAGACAAAGGTGATATTTTCTTCTTTATTCATCGTAGCCATCATATCCAATAAACCAGCCGTAGATTCTGAATCCAAATTAGCGGTAGGTTCATCTGCTAGAATAAAAGCAGGTTTAGAAGCCAATGCTCTAGCAACTGCTACACGTTGCTGCTGACCGCCTGATAGTTCACTAGGACGCTTATCCATTTTTTCTGCTATGCCAACGGCTGTTAATAAGGATTCTGCTCTTTTATCTCGCTCTGCTTTTGGCCTATTTTGTAGGACCATGACAAATTCTACATTTTCTTTAGCGGTCAAAACAGGAATTAAATTATAGGATTGAAAGACAAAACCAATATTATCTTTTCTAAAATCAATCAACTGATTATCAGATAGCTGAGAAATATCTTTACCTCCCACTTCTACTTCCCCTGCAGTCGGACGGTCTAAGCCGCCAATGATATTCAATAAAGTCGTTTTTCCAGAACCAGAAGGCCCAACAATAGCGGTAAATTCCCCTTTTTCAATTGCCAAATCAACGCCTCTTAGGGCACGAACAGGAATCTTATCAGGATTGTATGTTTTAGTTAAATTGCTTGCTTTTATGACGGTCATGTTGAACGATTTATGGTTAGTCAAACCTTGATTAAATGAAAGTTGATAGTGTGTACACTCATCACTTATAACTCATAATTCATAACTCTTTTAGATTTTCCGAATAGCCTCCACAGGTCTCAGTCCAATCGCCTTCCAAGCAGGATACAAAGAACCTAACAAAGCGGTAATTAAAACAGAGATAGCCAAAGACCAATAATATTTAGTTGATAATTCGGTATATATTTTTGTGGATAAGCCAAACTGTTCCATACTAGCAGAGAAAGCACCTAAATCTATGCCTTGTCCACCAAAATATTGGATAGTTGCCCAGCCTAGGAATAGGCCAATTGGGGCGGCAATGATGCCTAATAATAATGTTTCTAAAACAATCATTGTAAAGACTTTGCCTTTATTCATGCCAACTGCCATCAACATCCCAAGCTCTCGATTTCTTTCTAGGACCGCCATCAACATCGTATTGATGATTCCAAAGATGAGCGCCAACATAAAAATGGTCGTAAAGATAGTAGCAGAAATGTCAATTTGAGATTCGTATAATTGGGTTTCTGGAGAAATTTCTCGATAATTTTCTACTAGCAGATTTGGAAAACTAACTTTCAAAGCATTACCTGTTGGTACCAAGTCTTCTTTTTTATCCAATAGAACGGCGACTTCGTGTGCAATTCCTTCTTTTGCCATTAATTCATTTAAATCCATTCTTTTGACCGCCACCATGCTTTCATCAAAAATAGTATTACCTGTTTTATAAATACCGACAATCCTAAAAGCGCCTGCCACAATATCTTTATTCAAATCTTGAAATTGTAAGACTACTTTTTTTCGCAGTTTCAACTTTAGTTTCTCTGCAATTTTTTGACTGATAATAATTTCATTCTTTCGACCTTCCGTAAAATATTTGCCTTCTATCAGTTTGCTATCAAAACCAGTTACCAAACTTTCTTGTGCGGGGTCAATCCCTCTAATAATAATACCTCTAGCACCTCTGGAACTGCGTACCATTCCGTTTACCACCGTACGTAAAGTAGCGGCTTTGACGGATTTGGTTTCGCTTACTTTGGCTAAAACGGCTGCTGGATTATCAATATTAAATTTCACATCCTTATCTTCTACAAAATTAGGATGATGTAATTGATAATGAGACGTTTCATTCTGAATGGCATTTTTGACATAGCCACCGACCATAGCAGACGAAAAAGCGACTATAAAGAGAATTGACCAAACGCCAATCAAGACCGAGCCAATCACGACTAGGCTTCGGACTTTATTTCGCCAGATATTTCTCCACGCTATTTGAAAAAGCATAATAATAAGGTTTAAAGGTAATGAGGTAACAAGGTGATGAGGCGACAAGGCTACAAGATTCTTGGAAGTTTAACCCTTAAACCTTGTAACCTCTATACCTTGTGACCTTACCCTCTCATCGCCTCAATAGGTTTTAAGTTCATAATCGTTGTCCAAGGATATATCGCTAATAAACTAGTAATCAGAAAAATGATGAGTGCTTGAATGAAAAAAGTGGACTTATCAAAAGCCGTTGGCAAATCGCCACTAATGCCAAATTTTTCAAAGGCTTCTGCTGCATCTGCGCCCATTGCTGCTGCTGGAATGGGGTTAATGTGTAAATAATAAACAATCGGAATACTCATTAAAATACCGACAATTGCACCCAACATAGCGACGATAATGGTTTCCAGCCAAATCACGCCAAATAGTTTTCTTCTACGCATTCCAATGGCGGTTAATACCCCAAATTCATAACTCCGTTCTTTGGTCATCATTAAGATAGTTCCAAAAATGGCGAAGGTAATGAGTAAATATAAAATGCCAATGATAATGTAACCGCCAGCTTCATCCAATAATCGAGCTTCTACCAATTCAGGCATCAATTCTTGCCATTCCAATACTTCATATTTTTCGTTTGGTAATTGCTGGGTCGTGGCAGCGATAGCCATTGGTACATCATTTCGGTCATTTATTTTTAAAATTAAAGTAGTTGCTCGACCTTCTGCCCCATAAAAAGTTTCGGCTGCTTTAATTGGTAAGAGCAATAACCGTTTATTTAAATCAGGAATGCCAAATTCAAAAATGCCTTTAATTGGATATTTTCCTGCTGCATTGACCCCATGATAGCCTTGAGAAATTAAGATAATGGTGTCATTTAAGGCTAGTCCTAGTTTTTTTGCCACTCCACTTGCTACCACTACCGCTTCATCCGTTGGCGTTAAATAAGAACCTGCAATAATTTTATCGGCAATTTGCGTCATAGCATTTTCCTTCACAGGGTCGATGCCCAAAACAAAAACACCTGAAGTCAAATCTCCACTAGATGCCAAAGCAAAAGATTCTATTCTGGGGACTACATCTGCTACTAAATCGACAGACTGAGGTAAGGCATTTAATTGTGCATCCAACTCCATAGAGTTATCTATCGTTTGGTCATCCCAATATCCATCTGCATGTACTTGCGCATAGCCATAAAATTGGTTAACCGCTCCGTCTATGACCGAATCCCAAATGCCCTTTTGGAAAGAGCGCATAAAGGAGGCTAAGAAGACGGCAAAAGCGATTGCACTAATCGTGATAAGCGTTCTTCTTTTGTTCCGCCAAATATTTCGCCATGCTAGTTGTAGTATCATACTTTATAGGTTGCAAGGTAACGAGGTCAAAAGGTGGCGAGGTGACGAGGCCTTATGGCATCTCTTTACCTTGTAACCTTTTGATCTTGTTACCTCTAATCTCTCATCGCCTCCACAGGCTTTAAACGCATAATTTTAAATAAAGGATAAATGGCTAAAACGCTCGTAATCAAAAAGATAATCAAAGCTTGATATAAAAAAATGGGTAACTCAAAAGCTGCGGGTAATGAATCTTGTAAGCCAAATTTTTCATAAGCTGCTGCTGCTTCTTCGCCCATCATCCCAACGGTTAACGGTTTGACTTTTAGATAATAAACCAAGGGCATACTCATTAAAATACCCGTAATTGCACCAACGATAGCGACCATAACGGTTTCTAGCCAGACTACAGAAAAGAGTTTTTTGCGCCGCATGCCAATCGCCGTTAATACGCCGAATTCATAACTTCTTTCTTTGGTCATCATGAGAATAGTACCGAAAATGGCAAAGGAAATGAGTAGGTATAAAATACCTATAAATACATAATTACCGCCTTCCTTTAATTGCCTTGTTTCCACTAATTCTGGCATCAATTGCTGCCAACTTTTAAGGGTATATTTTTGGTCAGCAGGCATATAATTTTGAACGTTCGCTATAGCTTTAGGGACAATTTTTTGATGGTCTATTTTTAAAACCAAAGTAGTGGCTCGACCTTCTGCGCCTAGAAAATACGCTGCCGTTTTAATAGGCATATAAACTAAGGATTTATTCAAATCTGGTAAACCCATTTTAAAAATACCTTGAATCGGATATTTTCCTACTGCGTTGACGCCATGATAGCCTTGTGAGAGTAAAACTAAGGTATCGTTTAATTGCAATTTTAACTTTTCTGCTAAACCTTCCGCAATAATAACGGCATTTTCGGTTGCTTTTAAATACCTACCTTGGATTAACTTCTCTTCAATGTTGGTTAACTTATTTTCCTTTGCTGGGTCAATGCCAATGACAAAAGCACCAGCGGTTAAATCTTTTGCGGAGGCTAAGGCAAAAGATTCTATCCTTGGAATGATGTCGTCCACTTCGGCTACCTTTTCAGGAATGGCTTGTAAAATTTCATTGAATTCAATGGAATTATCAATGACTTTATCTTCCCAATAATCCGCCCCATGAATTTGGGCATAGCCAAAATATTGTTCGATCGCTCCATTCAACATCGAATCAAAAATGCCTTTGTTTAAGGAAATCATGAACGCAGAAAGGAAGACACTAAAGGCGATGGCACTAATGGTAATAAGCGTTCTTCGTTTGTTTCGCCAGATATTTCGCCAGGCTAATTGTAGGAGCATCGTTTTGTTTTAATGGGAGAAAAGGAGGTTACAAGGTGATAAGGTAACAGGGTAACGAGGTGATGAAGTACCTTGTATCCCTCTTAACCTTGTGACCTTGTGACCTTTCAACCTCGTTACCTCACCCTTTTCATATTCTGCAGAGAAAAGAAACTAGATTTAATCGTTTTGTCAAAAGACATTGAAAGGTACTCAATTTTGGTGGAATGTCCGTCTTCGTCCGCTGGAATAACCTCCATGGTTTTAGGTAAGACTCTGCCTCCTAACTCGCCAATATTTTTACCAAAAATGGTTTGCATCAAATAATCGTCTTCATCATAAAACTCAGACTTCAATTGGAGGAAATCCTTTTGGTCTACCCATATTTTCACTTTACCCCAAACAACTGCCGCTTCTTCTTTAGGCATCAACGTAATTTCCCAACAAATTCTGCCTTCTAATTCTATTTCGCCCGTGATTTCTTGGGTATAATCGTCTACAATAGAAGACTGCTTGACCAAATCATCATTCGTGAAATCAGAACCCATCCAACTTTGTGACATCATACTCGGTGGCATTTTAATCACTCTGTCAATCGTAGGTTGCCAATTCCATAATTCTTTATTTCTTTTTAGAAAAGCAGCGCCTTTGTCTCTTGCTGGGGCAGTTACGAGAATCAACGAAAAGTCATCGCCACTTGCCCAAGATTTCATGGTCATTTCTCGCTTCCAATCTGGTCGAATAATCGACATTTTGATTTCTCCTTGATGATAATCTCCTTGTTGTTTTTGATTGGCTTTGTCAATAATGTCTCTAGCAGACAGGTCTTGTGAAAAGCCTGTGGTGCTGAAAGCTAAAATGGTTAATAATAGAAGGAATGTATTTTTCATAATTTGATATTTGTTACGAGTTTCGGGTTGCGAGTTAGGTTCCGTAGCAAGGTTTAATCATAAACTAAAATCGTTTATTTGAGATTTTATTCATAATTAAACCTAAAGCCGAATAAATCAACTCGCAACCCGTAACTCGCAACTCGAATCACCCCAAATGAATACTAGCTGGATGTGTAAAAGTCTCAATTAAATTTTTCGCCATTTCATCAATTGGATATTCGTCGCCCATGTGAATATAATGCAACATAATCCCATCCATAGCAGCGCCTAATAAAAAGGCAGATTGCCTTGGATTTGGTGCTTTTAGTTTGGTAAATAATTCAATGCCTTTTTGGATGCTCCATTTTTTCTCTTCGGCTACTAAATCTTGCACAGAAGCCATTATATCTTGTTGATGCGATAAAGAAGTCAATAATTTCCAAAACTGAAAATTATTTTTTACATGCTCGAAAGTATCTAAAACTAGATGTTCTAATTCTAAAATAGGAGAAGCATAATCTTCCATCGCATGTTGGACTAGATTATGTCCTTCCGTTATAGCTTTTGTAACAATGGCTCGCAATAAAGCATTTTTACTTGCAAAATAATTATACATCAAACCTTTTGAAATATCGGCTTTTTTTGCAATTTCACTAATAGATGTATTTTTATAGCCATTGGTGGCAAATAATTCCAGTGCTGCATCAAGGATTTTTTCCTCACTACGCAATCGCATTTCTTTGAATCGCCTTTTTGCTTTTGTTGCCATATTTAAAGTTATTGACCAAACGGTCAGTCAAAAATATAAGATAGTAAAGATAGTTGCAAGGGGAATCGACGAATATCTGTTTATTGACGATGAATAGAAAGTGTTTTAAGGTCAGAATTATTAATGTATCTTGTTGCTACTTTACTTTTTGATATATTCAAAACGATTTACAGCATTAATTAAAATTTTTAGCTTGAGCGAATGGAAAGAAACTTTAATTTGTCAAACTAATTTTTTTCCGTTAGACACGATAAAATTATGAATAATATTTATTTTAAGTTTTTGGTGTTTTTATAAAAACAAAACAAAAAGAGGGCTTACAATTTAAATTGTAAGCCCTCTTTTTGTAGAATATGAAAAATATTATCCTATTCCCCAGTCTGTTCCACCACCAAACTCCCTTTCCCCAATCGGTTAACTATACAATCCTCAGGAACATAAATCTTAATATTAATGGTTTCTGTAGCTTCTCCATTCTTAGTTCGGATAGGTCTCCGATCTACTTCTTTTAAAGATAATTCAATGGCACTATCTGAATTATTTTCTATAATTTCATAGCGTCCCTGATTGATGAAATGCTTCAAAATTTTAGGTGGAATATTATCCATTTTTACCTTTGTTTCGGTTAGGATGGTATTACCAGCCCAAGTTTCTACCTCATAAGGGATATCTAAACTCAAGGTAATGGCTTTTCGTTCGCCCATTTCGAAAGACTGATGAATTACTTGCGCAGAGGCTGGAATAGGAGTGGTGTATAAAGATAAAATATACACACAAGTGTAGAGCAGGGTAGTCATTATTGTTCTAGTTTTTGTTGATAGACTGCTTAATGGGAGGATAATTGTTGTGTTGCAGTCGGTAGTATTTTTACTAGAACCAAAGGTAATTGAAATATTATTATTTTTCATGCTACGGGGGATTAATAGTTTAAAAAAATTTGACTATCGTTGGCTTAAACTCTTTTTATTTGTTGTAAATTGCTAATGATTGACATTTTTATCTTATATGTCAGTTTATTGGCAAAGAGGGAATTTTATCAACGTTTACATAATAAATGCAATTTTGCTGCCAGAAAAGGGGATGGTAAGTAGGTCGTATAAAAAAAACTTATACTTTATTACAAACTTTCTGTTACTTAATCGGAGGGGAACCTAGTAATAGGAATACGCAAGTTATGAGTTCACTTTATTTTTTGCAAGTATCTATGTCACAAATCTTTATTTTTTAAAATAAAATAGGTTTTTTTACAATGTTTGAATGGATAACTTTGTGATTAGGACTCATAAAATGAATAGTATTTGATAACCTCAATTTAGTGCTATTTCTGACCTCAGAGCGGTTCTAAATTTTTAGAGAAAAATTAAAAAGATGACCATTCACGACCTCAGAGAGTTTGAATGTTAAAATATGAGCGAAACTTATTACATGCGACCTCGCTAAGGTCGTAAAAGTTGTCTTTGCTAACATTTTCTAAAGATTTTTGACCTCGCTGAGGTCATCAGTAATAGAATTTTTGAACCTTTTATTTATCTGTACCCGTCGAATGAACCTGCCCGCTGCGCAGTCGTGCGGGTTCGCCGACACGATTTGATTATACTTAATTTATTGGAAAAATGACGGAACCTACTGTTGAGTTTAAAACCCAATTAGAAAGAAAACCTTCTAGTCTTTCGTGGAATTTTACGATTGATGTGCCTATAGAAATAGCCAATCAATTTGTAGAAAAGGATAATCGGCGAGTTATCTGTACGCTAAATGAGGCATGCGAATTTCATGCTGCCTTAATGCCTAATGGGAATGGTGGTTTTTTCATAACCATTAATAGCGAGATCCGCAAAAAACTGAAATTAGGGGAAACTGCTGAATTGCACGTACAATTAAAAAAAGATAAGAGTAAATATGGCATTCATTTGCCCGAAGAAATGGAAGAACTCTTATTGGTTGATGAAGAAGGGAGTACTTTTTTTCATCGGTTAACTGCTGGCAAACAGCGTACTTTATTGCATATAATTGGTAAGCCCAAAAGTTCTGCTATTCGTTTAAAAAAAGCGGTAGTAGTTTTAGATTATTTAAAAACCAATAATGGACAATTGGATTTTAAGTTGTTGAATATTGCTTTTAAGGAAAGTAATCAGCGAGGATAGTTAGCTTTACCCAATTTTCAGTTACCGAACAGTAACCTATCTGAATTTGACCATTTCGTCACTATATTAATGGATACCTAAAAGACGTTTAGAGCGCATTACGCAAAAAATGAGAAAGGACAATGTTTAGGTTGCCTTTCTCTCATTAAGTTAAGAGCGTTTACGCTAATAATAATGAATGTCGTGTTTCATGGTGGAAATGGATTCTGATTTAATATATGTTTTCTCCCAATTCTTTATATACTCTAATTAAATCTCGGTACTGTCTGTTAATTTTTCACTGGTCTTCTTCTATTTCTACCACCAACCGACAATTAATTTCATCTATTTAGCTGACCAAAAAGATTTATTAGCGTTATTTTGACCTATTGCCTATAATTTCATAAATTGTATTGTCGTAACCTACTTAACACCACCAAAATCAAAAAAATGGAAACGCAAGAAATAAAAGAGCATTCCATCATCTGCATATTATCCATTCTAACAGCCACCTGTCTCCTCTATGCTGCTTACCATTTAGATTTACAAGTATATCAAGATTGGCTCAATTATTTTAAGTTGTAAATTCAATAGCGCGATTTTCTAATAGCAGTCAAAATTTTAGCTATTTTTGCCCCTTTTTTGGCTCGCTTTAATTATCCATTCATCACCAATATGCGCAAACTCAAACTACAAGAATTAAATCGCCTAACAGTCGAGGGTTTTAAAAATACCGAAAAAACACCGATGGTATTGGTGTTGGATAATATCCGTTCTGGATTGAATGTGGGGTCTGCTTTTAGAACAGCAGATGGTTTTGCATTGGAAAAATTATACCTCTGTGGCATTACTGCCCAACCGCCGCATCGAGAAATTTTAAAAACCGCCATTGGCGCCACTGATTCTATGACTTGGGAATATGCAAAAGATACAGCTACGGTTATCCAACAATTACAAGCGGATAATTATCATGTAGTAGCCGTCGAACAAGCAGCAGACAGCACTTCCTTACCCGATTTCCAGTTACCGAAAGATAAGAAAATCGCACTTGTTTTTGGCAATGAAGTACGAGGGGTTAGTCAACCTGTGATGGATTTAATTGATGAATGCTTGGAAGTCCCACAATTTGGGACCAAACATTCTTTTAATATTTCGGTTTGTGTGGGGATTGTCGTTTGGGAACTTTTTCGGAAGTTGAAATTTGATTAATGCATTGGTTGAATAGGTGAGTTATTAAAATAATTAAATAAGAACAAAATTACATCCTATATGATACGTGTTGATGAATTGAAAACGTCTTAGCCTTAAATTTTACTCTAATTAATTAACGCTCCTAACTTATTCACTACCACATCCACCAAATTCTATTAAACTTATGTTAAATCCATAGGGGCAACGGCCGATATTTCCATCTTTAAGACAAATAACATGTTTTTAGGAGTAGGCTTACTGATGACAGTCAATAGTTACTAATCCTAGTAGTTCTTCGTCTATATATCAGAAATGTTTAATTTTTAATAGGTAATAGCAATATTCACCTTCAAAAATATGTTTACTATTGCAGTTTTAGTCGCCTATTTTGCAGAATTGTAGTGCCAAGCTCCTGCTTGGTATTTGTACCAAGCAGGAGCTTGGCACTACAGATAAACCAACTAATCTAGTTGATATGAATATCAGACAATTTTTAAGTGTATTATTTTTAATTGGGTGTTTATCACCTGTTTTTTCCCAACAAACCGCCGTTTATACAGATGCTAATGGTGTTTATAAACGAGGGGTGGATTTTTTTGAAAAAGGACTTTATGCGGCTGCTAACGCGGAATTCACAAAGGTACTACGAGCAAATGTGCCTACGCAAGAGCCAAAATTTCGGGATTTACAGATGAAAGCGGAGTTATACATCGCTAAAACTTCTGTTCGTCAGAAACATCCAGATGGAGAAAAATTGATGTTGGATTTTATCCGCAACCATTCTCCTGAGCCTATTGCCAGCCAAGCTATCTTGGAAGCGGCTAACTATTATTATAATGATAAACGCTTTGAAAAGGCATTAGAATTTTTAGAAATGGTCAATACTTTTGACCTTTCTGAGACGCAACGGTCGGAAGTATTATTCAAAAAAGGCTACGTTTATTTTGTCAATAAAAAATTCAAAGAAGCCAAAGCTGCATTGGGTCAAACTAAAGAAATTAGAAATGAATATTACGACCCGTCTAATTATTATTATGGCATGACTGCTTTTTTTGATGGTGATTACGATAGTGCAACGCAAAGTTTTCAAAAAGTGGCTACTTCTACCTTATATAAACCGCATGTCCCATTTTATTTGACGCAAATTTATTTTGCGCAAGGCGATTATGATAAAGTGATTAGTTATGCGACGCCTTTGGTAAATGAGCCAAAATTGAAAAAACGCAAAGAATTGCATCAATTAATTGGACAGGCTTATTTTGAGAAGCAGCAATATACGGAAGCCCTTCCTTATTTAGAATTTTATGCAGAAAGTACGTCTAGTATGCGAGAAGAAGAGTTTTATCAACTTGCTTTTGCACAATATAAAACAGGGCATTACAAAGAAGCCGCCGATAATTTTGAGCAATTAGGTGGCGTAGATAATGAAATGGCGCAAAATGCACTCTATAATTTAGGAGACTCTTACATCCGTTTAGACAAAAAAGAAGAAGCGAGAGAAGCTTTTGGGGCAGCCAGTCGAATGGATTATGATAAAGTGGTTACAGAGGAAGCATTATTCAATTTTGGTAAATTATCTTATGAGTTGGGTGCGGATAGAGATGCCGTTACTGCTTTCCAAAGCATGCCCACTTCTTCAAAATATTATAATGAATCGCAGCGACTATTAAGTGAAGTGTTTTTGAATACTAGAGATTATGCGAGAGCGATTAAAATTATAGAAGGGATGCCTTCGCTGACGCCTCAAATGAAAGAAACTTATCAAAAAGTAACCTACTATAGAGGGACTCAATTATTTGCAGATGGCAAACAAGGGGCAGCAAAAAGGCTTTTTGAAAAATCCTTAGAAATTCCTGCTGATGTAAAATTTAAAGCCTTGTCTCATTTTTGGTTAGGGGAAATTGCCCACGGAGAAAAACAGTATAATGAAAGTGTGCAACAACATAATCAGTTTCTTACTTTGTCCAAAGGCATGCGAGATTTACCAGAAGAAACAGCCCCTTATTTATCGAATTATACTCAAGGATATAATTATTTAAAGCAAAAGAATTATGGTTCTGCGGTCGGTTATTTCCAAGATGCAGTAGCTGGTATCAAGCAAAATGCTGGTTTTATCAAAAGTGATGTGATTAAGAATCAGATTTTACCAGATGCGGTACTTCGAGCAGGGGATGGCTTATTTAAGCGAAATCAATATAACGATGCGATTAAGTTTTATAATGAAGCAGTGAATCGTCGGTACAAAGGTTTTGTCTATGCTTTGTACCAAAAAGCGATTATTGAAGGGTTGAGAGGCAATACGGTAGATAAAATTGTCGCATTAGAAGATATTATTGAGAAGTATCCAAATTCTGAATATACGGATGAAGCCTTATTACAATTGGGAATTACTTACCAAGAATTAGGGAAACTAACTGAAGCAACAGTTCCTTTAAAGAAATTAGTAAAAGATTTCAAAGGCAAGTCTAATAACTTAAATTCCGCCTTAATTCGTTTAGGATTAATTACCTATAATCAAGGAAGCCCAGAAACTGCTTTAGATTATTACAAAAAAGTATTCGATAATAATCCTACCGCAAAAGAATCAGAAGATGCTTTAGCAGCTATCAAAGAAATTTACGTCGATGATTTAGGTCGAACAGATGATTATTTTGCTTTCTTACGTAGCATCAATTTAGATGTAGATGAAAGCCAAAAAGAAGATGTGGCTTTTAAGGCGGCAGAATCTCAGTTTGAAAATGCCAATTACGAACGAGCCATCGAAGGATTTAATCGTTACTTAAGTCAATATGCAAATGGTCGAAATAACTTAGTGGCGCATTATCATAGAGGAGAATCCCATAGTGTATTGAAGCAATATAGTTTAGCCTTAAGAGATTATGAATACGTGGTTGGAAAAGGACAAAGTAAGCATTATCTAAAAGCTTTAGAAAAGGCTGCGATTATTGCCTACAACCACGAACAAGATTTTGGCAAGTCTTATAATTTATTTGTGCTACTAGAACAATCAGCAGAAAGTGATGACCAACGCTTTGAGGCGCAAATCGGTGCTTTAAGAAGTGCATATAGAGCAGGAAACAGCGATGCGGTTTACAGCTTAGCCAGTAAAGTAGTCAATAATAATAGAGCTAGTCAAGAACAAGTAGCAGCGGCTAATTTTTACCTTGGAAAAGTGGCTTACGATAGAAAAGATTATGATAATGCCTTATCTGCTTTCTCGCAGGTTAAGCGTTTAAGTGATAATGAATTAACCGCAGAAGCAAGATATTTAGAGGCCAATATTACTTTCTTAAAAAGAGATTTGGAAAATGCGGTGGTCTTATTAAAAGCGGCAAGTAGAGCAAGTTCTAGTTATCCATATTGGGTGGCTAATGGCATTGTCTTACTAGCAGATGTTTATACGGAGCAAGACGATTTATTCCGAGCTAAAACAACTTTAGAAGCTTTATTAGCCAATTATAATGATGACCAGGAAATTGTGAATCGAGCGAAAAGAAAATTGGAACAAGTAAAAGCTAAGGAAAGTGCAACGAATCGGTTGACTAAGCCAAATAAGGTTAAGAACAGTTTGATTGAATTGGATGAAACAGGGAATAATTAAAACCTCAACTTCAACTTCAATCTCAACTTCAATTTCAAAATAAAACAGGTTTAAAGTACTGTAAATCTTCGATGAAAATCGGAGTAAACTGTGTACCGATAACCGTGAATCGTTTAAATATGCAAAATACCAAAATCCTATTTTTTTGCTTATGTGCTTTTGTTTTCAACCAAGCAGCCATAGCCCAAGAAGATTTACCAAGCGAAGAAGTAGAAGTTATCAAGGACTTTGATGCTCGTTTGATAGAAACAGAAAAGGTAGCTATTAATCCTACGCTACCAAAGCAAACCAATGTAACTAAAACGCAAACGTATAATATCCCTACCCGTAGTTTGCAAGTACAGTATTTACCTCCGAAGATTCGCCCTTTAGCGATGAAGCGAGATAAATTGCCAAAACAATATAATGGCTTTTTGAAAGCAGGGTATGGGGTGCCTTCTTCTCCTTTAGTAGAAGCTTCTTATTATACTTTTTACGAAGAAAAATTGAATGTTGGTGGTCGATTTAAACATCATTCTGCTAATTTTAAGAATCTAGAAAATCAACGTTTTGCCAATAATGAAGCGGAATTAAAAGGCACGTATTATAAAGAGGAAGGCTATGCGATTAGTGGAAATTTAGGCTATACATCTGACCAAGTTCATTATTATGGCTATAATGAAAATGTGCCAGCCGATACCGTTTTAAATGTCAACCGAGAGCAAGTTAAACAGAACTTCAACACCTTAAAATTAGGGGGTACGTTCTTTAATGGAGAGCGAACTCAGGGGGACTTAAATTATGCGGCAGGATTTAATTTTTCAAATACTAAAGATAATTTTGCCACAAGTGAACGTAATTTTGATGCGCACTTTGGGGTCACTAAATGGGTTGCCGATAAACATGCAATAAATGTTGGTATCAAAACAGATTTGACGACTTTTAAAAATGGAGATAGTCGTAATGCGGATTCGCTTAAGCAGAAGTTAAACAATTTCTATTTAACGCCTAATTTTACTTATCACGCAGATGCTTTTAAAATCAAAATTGGTGCTAATTTAGTAGCAGTTGATGGCGATTTTAATTTCTTTCCAGACATCGAAGCTTCGGCAAATATTGTGGGTAATAAATTTACCGTTTTTGCAGGGGCAGAAGGAAGCTTGCAGAAAAATAGTATGAAAACGATTTCGGATTATAACCCCTTCGTGAAGACCTTTGGTAGTTTGGATATCCGAAACACCGATTATAATCACTTCTACGGTGGTATTCGAGGTGCTTTTGGGGCATTTAATTATAAAGGACAAGCTGGGTTTAAAACCGTTAAGAATTTGGCTTTGTATCTAAATGATTTCAATGATTTTATTACCACAGATATTGGCGATGTGAGTTTAAATCGTTTAGACGTGGTATATGATGATGGTAATATTTTTAATATTCAAGGAAGCGTGGAAGCTACGTTATTTAAGAATTTCGATGCCGCAGCTACGGTTAGTGTGAATGCGTATGATTTAGACAATCAAGAAAAAGCTTGGCATTTACCTGCTACCGAATTTAATGTTAATGCGAAGTATAAAATGCTAGAAGAAAAGCTAATTTTAAAAGGCGAATTATTTATAGCGAATGGTGTGCCTTATAAAACGGCAACAGATGCGACCGACAATTTAAATGCGTTGTTAGATGTAAGTGCAGGCGCTGAATATATTTTAACGGATAATTTTTCTGCCTTCTTAAATATCAATAACTTATTGGATAATAACCGAGAACGATGGCATAGTTATGAGACTTATGGGCTGAATGTGATGATTGGGATTCAGGGGCGGTTTTAGTAGTTGTTGAACAGTTACGATTATCAGTTGATTCATTACTTTAAACCTCCAGACTTTTGATAAAGTCTGGAGGTTTTGTATTTTACCTCTTCATAAAAATCGAATAAAATGTATCTAAAATCATTGCTATTCATTTGCAGTCTATTATTACTAGGAATAGGTTGTTCCAATCCCGACACTGCTCAAGAAAAAACCGAACCTATTCAAACAGAAAAAGCCGCTGTTCAATCAGTACCAAAAATTCAACCATCTATGACCACAATCACCTTCCCATCCTTAGACGGTTTAGAAATTACCGCCGATTTATTCCATGTTGCCGATGATGCACCCGTTTTTGTACTATGCCACCAAGCAAGATATAATCGAACAGAACATACCGAAACGGCTAAAGCATTAATGGCAAGAGGGTATAATTGTTTGGCAACCGACCAACGTTCTGGCGGTGTATTAAATGACCAAGATAATGAAACAGCGAAAAGGGCCACGGCGAAAGGTTTACCAACCAGTTATTTAGATGCGGAACCAGATATTATTGCGGCGGTGAATTATATGGCAGAGAAATATAAACAACCCGTCATTTTAGTTGGTAGTTCGTATTCAGCTGCTTTGGGTTTAAAAGTAGCTAAAGAAAATCCGAATGTCAAAGCGGTTCTATCTTTTAGTCCAGGCGAGTATTTTGATGATAAATTAGCGTTGGGGAAAACTATTGCAGGATTGGATAAACCTACTTTTATTACTTCTTCTAAGAGTGAAGTGCCAACTGCGCAGCTGTTAGTGGATGTAGTTGATAAGCATGCAATCACGCATTTTGTGCCTGCATCTGATGGCGCACATGGGTCGAGAGTACTTTGGTCAGCGCAGTCTTTTAGTGGGGAGTATTGGGCGGCGGTGAATGCTTTTTTGGAGAAGCACAACCTATAATTTTCGCAACCGTAACGTAGCTTGGACATTTTTGTCCGAGCAAAATAATACTCGAAAATACTCGGACAAGAATGTCCAAGCTACGGTAAGGTTATTATAAATTCACCTTTTCCTCCGCCAATTGATGAATTGTATTATGCACCGCCCCTTCAAAATCCTTTCCATCCGCACTTTTCAATTCATACAAAATCTCCATACACCAAGTCTTTTGAATATCGGGTAAATGGATGAAAATCGTTTTCCCATCTTCAGATAAAGCTATTTTCTCAATAACCAAAGTCTGTGGATTATAGCGTTTAGAACCATAACTTCGGGTTCGTTTTAATTCCCAAGTATTAATGGTATAATTAGCAATGTCTTTTGCCGTTGCCTCATCTATCTTATCAGAAAAAGTCAATTGCATACCTCCATCAAAAGCGCCCATTTTAACAGGCAAATTCAAAGGCTTTCCAGTATAACGAATTCGATACAAACCACCTATTTGAATCATTTGACTAGTTGCCCAAGCAGACATTCCACAAGCATATAATTGCCCATCTGTTGGATTAAACCGACCACGCATTAAACCAGTTGGGATTCTTGGTATCGGTAGTTCTATCATGCCGCCTTGTTGTAAATCCTCCACATCTTGTGGCAAAACGACAAAGGCTTTTCCATAACCATAAGACAGATTTAATAAGCCACCATTCAATGGGCCCCAACGGTCGCTTTCTACCCATAATAATTCTGCGGGCGAACGGTCGTATTTCATATCTACCCACGCCATTGGATGAATCATGGCTTCATCCGAAGAATCAGCGGGCGGATTATACCCATACATATTGCCATAAAAACCACCTTTCGTCACTCGATTAATTCGATTCATTGGATTCCAATAACCTTCTTGGTCGGTGACATAAAAAGAACCATCTGGATTTAAACAAACACCATTAGCTGCTCTAAATCCACTTGCTAAAATTTCCGTTTTTTGTCCGTCTGGGCTTACTTTTAATAAGGTGCCATGTTGCGGTACTAAAGACCGTCTGGCATGCCGCCCACTTTTGGCGTAGTAAAAATTGCCTTTATCATCGACTTGTAAGCCCATTGCAAATTCATGAAAATGCTCGGTTACTTGATGGTCGCTATTAAAACTTTCGTAAAAATCGGTTTCGCCATCTTCATTCAAGTCTCTTAAAACAACAATTTGGTCTCTACAGCCTACGTAAATCGCTCCGTTATGATATTTGATACCCAAAGGCTGAAAAAGCCCAGTAGCAATTCGATGCCATTTAATCATGCCTTCTTTTTGAGTAATTCCTTCTAAACGATAGACTTCTCCATCAATCGTGCAAACAATTGCTTCTTGTCCATCCTTAATAAAATCAATACCAGAAGGACGCATTCGACTATTCCAAGGATTTACTTTTGGCAAGACAAAAACATCTTCGGCATAAGCGCCATTTTCCGCCCCTACTTGAATGGGCGTTGATAAGACTTGATTGACATAATGAGCTGGCCCGCCATTTGTATATTGGCTTAGGTCTTCTGGTGCGGCTAACTTAATTCCCTCCGTAAAAGCAGTTGTTTTAGCTGCCATAAAGAGACTTATTTTAGCCATATTATTTGCAGAAATTTTTAAAATATGATACCCGTTTTCTTTCGCCAATTGCCCACCTTCTCCTTTCAGCCTAACTGCAACAGAAAGTGGGGCAATGCGCATTTTTAAGGCTTTATCAGCGGCAGTTATATTGAGTGTTCTTTTAATAATTGGTATTTGCTCATTTTTCACTAAACTGTATGTTTCCAAAACAGGAGTAGCTCCAACCGTATATTTAATAATCACTTTTTGACCATGATAATACAAGCCTTTATAATGCGCCCATTCCTTTGGTAAAGGCCCAAAAGGACGACCATCTACCGCCACAAATCTGGGATCCGAAAAACTTCCCGTTTCAGGGTTTGCCCAACCAGGCGTAATAGGGTTTTCTATTTGCACTTTACCAACCGTTCTTGGATAAATATTATGCTCGTCATTCAATAAAATATCTCGATAATTGATAAATCCTTCGCCCGTCCAAAAGCCTGTAAAGCGCAATAAATCATGGTCAAATAAAGCAAAAGCATTACCAGCAGCCACGCCTCCTGCTCCTTCATTCAAGCGAATGGCAATCCCTTTATAAGCAAAATTTAAACCTCGGTAATCTTCATTTGGTAAGGGCGAGCGGCCACCAGAAACAAATTGGGCGGGGTCAGTCTCATCTGCTAATTCATAAGTCCGCATTAAGAAATCACCATAATCCATCTCTGCCCAAGGTTGGTATTTTTTAGGGGTAGGGCCAATCGTATCTCCTTTTGGTAAACTCACTAAATAAGTAGAATCCACTTCAAAAAATTGAGTTGGATTATCTTCCTTCATAAATTTATAGCGAATAAAATTGATGACTTCATATTTTTCTTGGGGTGTCAATTGACTTTGCGGCGCCATCATCCCAAATCCTCTAGTCAAAGTCTGATACAT
>JAFMDF010000313.1 GCA_017857395.1 Bacteroidota bacterium
GTGTTGTAACTACAAAAATAGAAAGTCTTTTTTTATTCGTTTTGAACACGCTAGCCGAGTGGGTGGTCAAATTTATACTTCAATGGCAAGTTCAGATGATGGACATCCGAATTTAACTCCCGTAGGTTTAGCACCGATTACCAATTTTAAAGCAACTGACGACTTAGCCAACCAAGTAGTATTAACTTGGGACTATCCATCTTTTGTTTTGGCAGATTTTACGGTTTACCGAGATGGCAATCAAATTGGAACCGTACAGGCAGGCAATCGAAAATTCTGCGATTTACAAGCGGTTGCTGGTCAAAACTATTTGTACCAAATCCAAGGTGAATTCATGGGGGAATTGTCGGATAAGGCGGCTGATTATGGAAAAATTCGGACAGGTCAGCGCATTAGTGGAACCGTCGCAAGCACTAATACACAAAGAGGAATGCCTACTATTCGCATCATGGCGACAGGGACAAATTTCCAACAATTTACGGTTACAGATTCTACTGGCGCTTATTGTTTGGACGACATACCTTTAGCATTATTAGGAAGTATCACTTTGTCAGCTGGTGAAACCAATGGCAGTTATGTGGAAAATCCTAAAACGGTAACCGACGATGGATCGAGTCATTATATCGTTAATTTCCAAAGTGATTTTGAGCCTACTTTACTAGATACTACTTCGGCAGCTGTGGTAAATGCTTTGAATTTAAGCCAAATTGATTGCCCCAATGGGGTGAAGTTAAGTTGGACAACAACCAATGATAATTATGATGGTTTTGAAATAATGAGAGGTGTGAAAACTATTGCGCTGATTCAAAAAGGACAAGCATTGTATTATGAAGATACGCTGGCAAGTCCTGGTGTTTTACAAACTTACCAAGTTCGTGCCTATTTAGATGGAGCAACGATAAGAGAATATACCGAACCTTATTCTAATGCACTAGTTACCAAAAACATAGCACCTGTTGCTAGTTTAGATGCCAATGTGATAGATGGCGGCAATGCTTTTGATATTGTTTGGAGCCATCCTTGTGACGAGCATACTTATTATACGCTTGAACGAAATGGAGAAATAATTGGATTATTACCTACTGGTAGTCCATTAGTTTTTAGAGATAGTACAGGTGTTCCTGGAGCCTTATATACTTATACGATGAAAGCAGTTTGGGCTAGTGGAGGAGAAAATTATGAATCAGATCCGGTTAATTTGAGTGTTAACTATCCAGTTGTAGAACGAATAGAGAACTTGACGGCAAAAAACCCTGTTATTCAGGCAATCCTTTCTTTTAATCCTTTTATTATAATATTAAAGGTTATAGTAAATGATATTGAATCTGGATACAATACTGGAGCTGTTCAATTAAATTGGAGTTATGATAGTGATTTTTGCGATGGCTTTGCAGTTTATAGAGACGATGAATTATTAGCAAAACTAGATTGCGACACCAAATTTTTCGTTGATTTGAGTGGTGAACCGCAAACACAATATGAATATAGTGTTGGAGTCCTTTTAAATAGAAATGGAAATCAATTGGAGGCAGAAAGAAAAAGGGTGACTTTTACTTATCCTTTGTTTCAATATCCTTATGAAAATAAGGCAGTTGCAAGGGTAACAAATGGTGATGTAGCAGTAAGTTTCAAATACCCTGTTGATGGTTTCGATGGCTACAGAATTTATCGAAAAGAGGGTAGTAATCCAGAGGAATTGATTGGAACCGGTGCTGATTATCAGGCTAATTCGACAATTACTTTTTTAGATAAAACGGGAGTACCCGGAGCAAGCTATAACTATAGTAGTGAATTTTTTGATACTCGAAATGGTTCAATTTATACGTCTTTCAGATCTCCAGCTTATGATGCTGTAATTTACCCTGCTCCAGCAGCTCCGATAAATTTCGTAGCATCTGATTTTGATCCTACTATTCCTATATCTACTTTCCCTGTTCCACATAATGAAGTACCTTTTTATGATGCGATTCATCTCGAATGGGAATATGATATAAATGAAAATAATGACGGTTTTGTAATTGAAAGATTGACTTATATCGGTTCAGCTTCGGATGGTTGGGTGCCAATTAAAAATTTACCCAAAGGTGTTCGAAGAAGCATTGATTATCCACATGACTTCCCCAACTTTGTTGGCGGTGTGCTTTTTGCTGATAATTTTACTTTAAATGGTCAAACCTCATTGCTAAATTTTAATAACCCTAATGGGTACAACTATCGGATAAAAAGTTATCGAGTTATAGATGGGATGACCTTTTATTCTTTGCCAAGTACTATTGATTTGGGAAAAGCACGTTTTAATAGAGGAAACAATACAATAGTTGAAACAAATAGTCAACAAGTTGGTCCTGTTAATTTTAATGCTTCGGACGGTACGTTTGGACAACACGTAGCTTTAACTTGGACTAATGCACCAATTAGCGATAATGTGGAAATTTATAGAGATAGCACTTTGATAGCTACAGTACCTTTTGCAGATCGTGAGTACTTCGATGAAGATGGAGACTCTTACAAGAATTATTTATATACCATAAAAATAAATAGTACTGCAGCTAGTTATAAATCCCAAAGTTATCATTCCGATGTAGGTTATCGAACAGAAGAGGGTAAAAGTATTCATGGTTCAGTCAAAACATTAACAGGTAATTCTCCAGTACCTGGTGCTACGCTTACCGCTACTGCTTTTGTAGGCGATAATTATGTCATTCGAGAAACGACTACCAATACTTTAGGAGAATACTTTTTTGATGATTTGCCTTTTATTGGAAACGCCACTTCTTATGTAGTGAAAGCCACCTTTGAAGACCATATTTTCTTAGAGAACCCTATAACTAAAACCGTTCCTGCCAATCAGACCCAGCCCGTTAATGCGTTTTTTTTAGATAAAACGGCTTATGTACTCACCGGAAAAATTGACCAAATAGGGCATGATTGTGGCCTAGAAGGGATTACCGTAAAGGCAATTTCTAAATTTAAAACGGGCACTGGTAATGAATTGATGGAAACCACTACAACCGATGCAGATGGAAATTATTCGATTGTTGTCAACCCAAACCAAACAGATTTGGATTCTATTGTGATTGTGGTGGTTCCTTATGTTTTATTGGGAGATTCAGGAATGGAAGATACTATTTTCTACCAGTTCCATGCCCTACAAGATTCAGTATTTACCGATTTTGCAAATTTTCCTATTCAGCAAACTTTAAATTTTGAAGATAGATTGACCTATCCAGTAGAAATAGTGGTTCAAACCGCTTGTGAATTACCTGTCTCGGCTGATAATTTTATTATTAGAATACAAGACATTTCAGGCTGTTTTAGTAAATTATATCCAACCAATATTTTTGGAAAAGTGACTGTAGATTTACCGCCTTTAAATTATACATTTACGGTAGAAGATGTGGATAATGCTACACAGACCAATCTTTTAGCATTGGATTATTTTAAATTTCGTCCTAGTCAGCTGGATTTATTAGCTTTGCATATACAGGATTCCATTCGACAATTAACTCATCAAGAGATAGCTGAAGAAACGGAGCAAATTTTCACCTATCATCTTCCTCCTACTGTCAATTTAGTTTCTGGCTTTAGTTATCTATGTAATGATCCCACTAATCCAGCCTTTGTTAAGCAAGGGACAGCCTATAACCTTACTTTTTCAGTAACGGAATTCCATAATAATGTCCTTTGTCCCATTAATGAAGGTTTTTTAAGAATTACCAATTCGGCAGCAGCGGATGCTGCTCCTCAAATAATAAATTTCGATGAAAATATAGACCGCTTTCCAACTTACACCTTTCAGGGAGGCAACCCTAATGTAGTAACCCCTTTTCTCCATAATATTACGGTTGAATATTTCTCTAAAGATGGCAGTTTTCTGGGAAATTACCGAAAAAGTATATTCGTAGATGGTACAACAGCCTTGCCCGGCAATGATGTAGTTGTTATCCCCGATACCTTAGGCGGAGTCGTCCAAGCACCCATTTTTATCCTTAGAGACCCTCCAGGAGATGGTAGTTCGAGCAAAATTTCGGCTGGAACGACCATTTCCAAATCTGTGGAAATGTCCAATACCAATACTGGCGCAGCTGGGTTGCATTATGAAGGCGTGACTTTAGCCGTTTTTGGTGCTTTTATCAATACCACGGTGACATCAGGAGCAGGAGACACCGATACCGATAATTGGGAGTATTCCGTGACTATCAATCAAGATATTGAAACTTCGGGTGGAGATACGGGATTGGACGCGGATATTATCGTGGGCATGGGCTTGGCAATGCAATATGGTTTGCAACAAACTATTGAGATAGACCCGAATGATTGTACGAATATTATTAGTAAACAAGAAGTTGGATTTACCCCAGGAAAAGTCAATACGACTTGGTTTTATACCTATAAACAAATCAATGGACTAATCGAGCAGGCAGAAAGAGATATTATAAATGTTAGAAACGGTAGCATTATTTTAAATGATCAAGGTAATGTGATTGATAAAGATGTAGTAGTCTTGCGATATGAAACCTACATCAATAATTGGAAAAAAGTATTGGAATATCATAGTGTCAATACCTTACCGTGGTACACCTTATGTACCCAATCTTTAAATAGCAATCTACCTGTAGATAAAATCAAAGAATGGCGTTGTGATTTTTGCCCTAAAGTAGGAGATTATGATTGTACTACCGAAAAATTTAGTGCTTTAGACCAAGACATCCTTTGGACACAAGAATTAATTAATTCTTATAATCAAGCCAATACGTCTATCCGACACTTGATTTCAGATGGTCAAATTGACCCGCAATGGTTTTTTGACCCAATTCAGGCTGCTGATCCGATAAATTATTCCGATCCAGCTTATAATAGCCTGTATGGAGTAGGAGCCGAAAATATCACTTTTGGTTCAGGTGTGGCGATAGATCGTAGTTTTAGTTCCGCTAGTGCCAGTTCTAGAAGCCATTCCAATTCCATAACTTTTGATTTGAGTTTAACGGCTGGTCTTGCCTGGGCAATTGAAAATAATTTAGGGTTTATTTTTAGTCAGAAACTCACTAAAGTAGAAGGGCAATTCGGTGCAGTTGCAGAATACTCCTACGAAGAATCTGAAACCCACGAATTTGCCGAGGAAAATACGGTGGACATCAGTTATCATCTTTTTGACGATGATACCGAAGGGATTGGTGACCAATACAGTGTCACCGTCATTCAAGGGGCGACACATAATCACACGCCTTATTTCTCTTTGCTTGGAGGTCGAACGAGTTGTCCGATAGAAACGGGCGCAATTCCCAGAGACCTTGTGGATATTCAATTATTTGATGTAGAAGAAGGGGTATCCCTAGGTATTGAACAGACTCAATATAATGTAGATGCAGATGGAACAGCCACTTATTATTTACAGTTGGAGAACCGTAATCCTTTTGGCGAAAGTGTGCGTGATTTTCAAGTGTTTTTAGACAATCAGAGTAATCCCGGGGGGGCTTTCGTTCGCTTAGGTAGTGCTTTATTGGGTAGTCAAATTTTCTTTGATATTTCTCCAGGCACACCCCTGATCATACCTTTGACGGTACAAAGAGGCTTTATTCAATATCAGCACGAAGGTATTCGAATAGGTATTGTTCCCCACTGTGTGGATGGTACACCGATAGAATTTGTGGGCGAAGCTAAATTTGTTACCATCAACACCACTTTCCGTACCCCTTGTAGCGATATTACTATCATTACTCCAGACAATAATTGGATTATCAATGCCCGTAATGTATTTAGTACTGATAAAGAAGAATTGCGCATTGGGGTTAGAGATTATGATCCAAGTAATGATAATTTTACCAATTTACGCTTTGAATATCGCCGGTTAGATACAGGGGATGATTGGACCACAATGGATACCTCCACCGTTAGTCGAGATGAGCTGGATTTGCATAATACCCTAAATTTTGGGCAGACAGGAAACGTGCCTACTTATTATTATGTTTGGAATATCACCAATGAAAATATCCCTGATGGTGAATATGAAATACGAGCAGTAGTGCTCTGTCAAGACATAGAAGTAGAAACTTTTTCCAATACCATAGCAGGGCGAATTGATAGAGAAAATATTCAGTTATTTGGAATCCCTCAACCTGCTGATGGTCAGTGGATTGCTGGAGATGAAATATCGGTTAGTTTTAATAAAAATTTAGATTGTTCCTTATTTGATAATACTGAATTTTTAGACACCAGTTTCTTTGTCACCAATTTGGCAAACGCTCAACCCGTAGCTGCGAACATTGTTTGTTTGAACAATAAATTAATCATTACTACCGATGCACCAATGAGTACCTATGATGGCGATTCGCTGGAAGTTGTTTTAGCAAATGTGCGAGATGAAAGTGGGAATATTTCGGATACCATTCGATGGAAATTTTTGGTCATTACACATCCTTTATATTGGACCCAACAGGTCGTTTCGATAGAAATATATAAAGGGACCCAACAAAATTTGGACATACCACTTTTCAATAGCACTGATATTGCGGTTAGTGGTACTTTAACAGGAAAAGGAACACCTTGGTTAAGTTTTCCTTCTGGTGGTTTCAACGTGCCAAATGTAGGCACCAATGTCTCCTTCGGCATTGATGCTCGTAATCTGGATGTAGGCGAATATGCCGATACGCTAAGTTTATTGGTATCGGGTCAAACCAGAAATCCAGAACTTATTATTCAGGTTAAAGTAGTGGCGGAATCCCCTAATTGGGCGATCAATGCCAATGAGTTTACAGAAAACATGAACCTAGTTTCTAATTTTCGATTCAGTACCGACGACCCATTGCTCGGAACAAGCACCGATTCGTTGGATATCATTAGTGTTTGGTTGGATAATGAAATTCGTGGTGTAGCAAATATTCAGCGAGCAGGCGATTTTCATGTGGCCTATTTGACCATTTTTGGAGATGTATTGGACGAAGACAAACTGCTGGATTTTAGGGTTTGGGATGCCAGTGCAGGCTTGGAATATAACGCCTATCCAATGACGCCAATTCCCTTTGTAGTAGATACCATTGTTGGTTCTACTAATCAACCAGAAATTTTAACAATCACAAAAGATACAGATTTAGCCCGATATATTCCATTAAATCAAGGTTGGACTTGGTTCTCTGTTAATACCACTTTGACGGATAATAGTGTAAGTAATTGGTTAAATTCGCTTGGTAATCTAAGTGATGGCGACCAAATTAAGACGGGCGATAAATTTGCCCAATATGTGGACGGAACAGGCTGGGTTGCTGCTGGTAACGAAGCATTAAGTACCTTATCTGCCAATGAAGGCTATTTAATTTATTTAGAAAATGGACCAGATACACTTAGAATAACTGGAAAACCTGCACCTACGGACAATGTCCAATTACAAAGCGGCTGGAATTGGGTAGGGTATCCATTAGCAGAAACTAAACTTATAAATGATGCTATTGATGTTATTAATGTTAGCGAAAACGATCAGATAAAAACAGTTCGTCAAGATAATACCGCCGCTTTTGCCCAATTGGATGATATGTTGAACTGGACAGGTTCTTTAACAAATTTAAGACCCTACGATGCCTATAAAATAAATATTCAAAATGAAATTGGTGGTATTTTAGATTATAAAGAAAGCAATCCATTTAGAGGAGAGGATTATCCTAAAAGTATAGCTAGTTCGAGAACAACGGCGAACCCAAACGATGAAACGACTTGGACAATGAACAATTTTAATTATCAGTTCAATACAACGGTTATTGGAGAAGTCTTATTTAATGGATTGGTTTCAGCAAATACGAATGATTTGGTAGCTGCTTTTGTTGGCAATGATTTAAGAGGAGTGGGGTCAATTGAACAAGTAAGCGAAGTAGGACGCCCAGAGGTAAGCTTTATGATTGGGGGGATTGCTGGAGATCAAGAATATACATTATATTATTATAATTCAGCGCAAAATGTAATCTATGAAGTTGAAGAAAAAATCGCCTTAGCATTGAATGATATTACAGTTGGAAGTAACGGCGTTGGAAATTTTAATGATCCTTACCCAATAGAAGTGGCTTTATTTGTTATCAATGTTCAGAAACAAGACGTTATGTGTGGAGCAGACAACAGTGGATTCATTGAAGTATCACCTATTGGTGCGATTACACCAACTTATTCTTGGAGCCATAGCGATACGGAAAATGGCAAACGGGTAGAAAATTTATTAGCAGGAACTTATGTGGTGAGTATCACGGATACAAGAGGTATTCCAGTAGTAAAAACTATAGAAATTATCAATCAGGGTAATACCATTGATCCTCCTATAATTAGTGGAATTGCACCCGTTTGTCAAGGAGATGCGCTGACTTTAATGGCAACGAATACCAACTTCCCTAATGCTGCCTTTAATTGGTTTGACCAAAATAATGATTTAATACAAGCGAATACGAATAGTTTAACTTTAAATAATTTACAGCAAACACAAACGGTGAAAGCTATTTCGGTAATTAATAATGTTTGTTTTTCTGATCCAAAAAGCGAAGAAATTAGGGTCAATCAAGCCATTAGTGCTAGCTTTACCGTCAATGACCGTACCCCTGAGCCTAATTTACAATTAGTAACTTTCAAGCCAAATGTCATCAATTCAAGTGCTACTTACCAATGGAATTTTGGCGATGGTAATACTTCCTCCCAAAGAAGCCCAAGTCATTATTACACCACCAGAGGTGTTTTTAATGTTTCCTTATCAACAACTTCATCGGAGGGCTGTAGCAAAAGTAATATTAGCGTAAACTACATTAGAACAGATGGCACAGTGATATGTGAAAGTAGCGTTGATTCCGACAATGATGGAATTGGAAACGATTGCGATAATTGTCCAACTCAATCAAACCCAAATCAACAGGATAGTGATGGTGATGGAAGTGGAGATGTCTGTGATTGTGATAATACGGATAATACGAATCATGCCATGAATATTGAAGGAATCGTTACACCTGATACTTACCATGCCTCTTATGGGATTTATTCGGATGGAATCGTAGAAGCTAACACTTCCGTCGAATTTAAAGCGGGTCAAGTGATTCGACTATTACCTGGTTTTTCTGCTGACGCAAATTCGACATTTTCAGCAGTTATAGATCCTTGTGTTAATACAATCCTAGTGTCAAAAGAGGAGGAAGAACTTAGCCTAAAAATTAAGATACCCTTTAATGAAAATGGGGATTGGAGTATTGCACCAAACCCTAGTTCTGGAAAAACAACTATCCGATTTAATGTATTAGAAGAAGCACCGATTAATTTAGAAGTGTACGACTCTAGAGGTAAGTTGGTAAAACACTTAATTAACCAAGAATTATATCCAAAAGGAAGTTTTGAAGTCGATTATCAAATGCTCCAAAATACACCTGGCATATATTATGTTCTGTTCAAAAATAATAAAATGACCAGTACCAAGAAGTTAATTTTTGTGAAATAAGCATCCATGTGGATTTTCGTCCGAGTGGTATCATTTCAATAATGAATGGTAAATAGACTAGGTGCAAGGCATTTTCAAAATGCCTTGCACCTTTTAACTCCTGAGCATTAAAAATATACTCTTAGTAAATCATTATTTTTCACTCGGATGCTTAGTCACTCGAATAGTGAGTATTTTAAAAACCAAATTCTTGGATTAATGTTCCTGCCCTAAATAATTTACACCGATTAAACTTAAATTAAATATTAACATACCGAGAATAAGTAATCCCCATTGATTGAGAGTAGGTATAGAAACAATAGATGGGCATGCTATGCCATTTACTAAATCTTCATCTGTTTTCCCGTCGCAATCATTGTCTTTATCATCACATATTTCTGGTGCTTCAGGATAAACAGCCGCATCATTATCATTACAATCAGGCCCCTTCACAGAAGAATAATCAAGGCAGCCAAAAAAATAGCCATCTCCATCTTTATCTTTGGTACTTATGGTAGCACTAATTTTTAGTTCGCAGTTAACGGCATCTGTCACGGTTAAATCGTACGTTCCTGACGGTAAATTTGAATTGGTTGCTTTTTTAACTCCATTACTCCATAAATAGGTCAGCGGAGCAACTCCTCCCGACGCCATCGCTACTAAAGTACCCGTTGTTAAATTACAAGGAAGCAAAACATCTGTTAGTTGGACCTTTACCGCACAAGGAGGCTCGGTAATTTCAAAGGCACAGCTAATTTTACAATCTTTTTGGTCAGTCACCTCAATTTTATATTTGCCCGTATTTAGTTTGTCGATGGTTTGAATACTTGAACCTACTATCGGAAAGGAAGCAATTGTTTTTGCATTTTCATCTAATAAAACACCTGTATAGTTCGGTGCTCCATCTTCAACTTTAAAAGTCATTGCTCCATCTTCCCCACCAATGTTGGTATTGTTTTGAGTTACCTGACAATCTATAGCTAGCGGAGGATTCCCTAGCACTTGTGCCGAAGCAACTTTTGGCTACCCTTCTAGCGTTGTAAAATATTGCCTTTCAAAGATTTATCTTTCC
>JAFMDF010000314.1 GCA_017857395.1 Bacteroidota bacterium
TTAAATCTGGAGAAAGATAGATTTTTTGAACATCTAATTCATGTAGAATTTTTTGTTTTAACGTCTCGTCTATAGTTTTAGGAATAGTAGAATTATCAACATTTTTTTCTTTAACTAGCGGAATACTATTAATAGGAGAGGAGGAGTTATTCTTTTGAAGTATAAAATTATAAGCTTCTCTTAATTCTTTTGTTTTGGTATAAAAAGAAATGCCAAACCAGATAGATATAATAGTAATAAAGGAGATAGCTAGTAAGATGATGTTTTGCGAAGAAATGATGGCTTTATTTAAAGCTAACTCCTTCTCTAAAAGTAATTGTTCTTGTTGAATCTCTCGGAGTTTAGCGCTTTTCTCTAACTTTACTAAATTGTTGAAACCTGCCATTTTATTCAAGGAATCTTGTTCCTTCGATGCTTTATCTATCCAAAAAATGGCTTGTTCATAATCTTTATTTGTCTTAGCTATTTTACTTTTTAATTGATAAAAATTTACTTGATAATTTCCTATGAATTTATGATTTATTAACCAATTATCAATCGCATTGGCATAGGTTGTAGCAGCAATTAAATTTCCTTTTTCAAGTTGAATAAGCCCCATTCTTAGTAGTGGAATGCCTTTGTTGGTAAAAACTTTGTGTTCTTCCATTAAATCGAGCGTCCTTTGAAGGTGTTTCTCGGCTAAATCGTATTGTTTTAATTCGTAATAATTAGTTCCGAGGTTGTTATTGGTGCCTAATAATAATTCTAAATTAAGATTACCTTCTTCTAATATACTTAATTTATAAGCGATACTTTTTTCTATATCTCCTAAATCAGACCAAGCTTTAGCTATGTTTCCAAGAATGAAATCATTAATAAATTCATATACTTCTTTTGGAAGGTCTGCTAATAATTCTTTAGCTTGCATAAAATGATCTAATGCCACTTCATAATCTTTCCTGAAATACCCAACTAGTAATCCTATTTGATTATGTGCAAAAACACGACCCGTTGCAAAATTAATACTGGTAGCTAATTCTAATCCTTTATAAGCATAACTTAAGCCTTCTTTGTCTTTAGTATATTTAGAAAATTTGGCAAAAGAAATATAAGCTAAGGATAGTAGTTTTTTTTCGACTAAAGAAGGATTTTGCTTAGCTTCAAATATTTGAATAGCTTTTAAAACATTAGTAGTAGTTTGGGTATATTCTCCTTGTACCTTTGCTATTTCAGCCTTGGTTAATAAAAGAATTGCTTGCTTCCAAACGAAATCATTGGTCCATAAATTTTCTCCTATGGCTAATTGTTGGCTTATTGTTTTAGGATGACTTGAGCTTGTTTCATAAATATATATTGACCAATTGATGGCTCTTTCGTAGGGATTTTGAATTGCTGCAATTTTTGTTATTTGTATTTCTTGTTGCTTGGTGAGCGTTGTTTCTTTATTGATAAATGAGCTAAGACAAATAAAGAATAATAATAAATAGGAAATTTTCTTAAATTTCATTTTAGGATTTATAAGAACACTAAAAGTGTGCTTTAAATTTGTGTTTGTTTATTGTTGAAACCGGTTACTTCTGCGAAGATAATTTTTTAAAATACTTTAACTAATACTTTACCTTAAAAATATTGTAGATACATCAATTATATACTAAAAAGGGTAGTGCTAGTAGCTAGCAAAATAATAATGATGATGAAAAAAGCTATTTTCCCTTGCTCCAAACATTTCTACTGAATTACAGCATTAGCTAATAAAATGATGGTTTCTGTTTTCTGATAGTTTATGAAATCCGCTCGCCTGAGCATTTGGGCAAATAAATAGGCTGACTTCTAGTTTTTTATTAGAAAATCAAATTTTACACAGAGTGTCTAATATTAACGAGCTATCTATTCCAACTTATTCTCCAATTGGCCCTAACTCAACGCCTTCAGAATAAGCCACTTGAATACCATTCTCACTAAATGCTTTTTTAATACGGCCCAAAGTATCATAGGTCGCATTCCAATAATTATCTGGATGAATGAAAGGTCGAATGGCTAATACCACATTATGGCTATCATAACTCTCAATACCTACTTCTGGTTCGGGTTCATTGACGATATTCGGCACGTCACTTAATGCTTCTAGAATAATTTTTTTAACCCTTGGAAAACTCTCTGCATAAGGCATCGTCACATTCAACTCTAATCGAATATGACCTTTGGTAGAAAAGTTCGTGATGACATTATCTGTAACTTGACCATTAGGTATGATTAAGGTTTTTTTACCAGGACTAACCAAGGTTGTATTGAATATTTGAATGCCTTCTACTTTTCCAAATTGGTCAGCTATTTGTACCCAATCGCCTACTTTATAAGGACGGAAAAAGACAATAGTAATGCCCGAAGCAAAATTGCCTAAGAATCCTTGAAGGGCCAAACCTACGGCAAAACCTGCTGCGGCTACTAAGGCAACTAAAGAAGTGGCATCAAAACCTAATCGTCCTGCGGCTAATAATACCACAACAGCCTTCATGGCAATGTCTAAAAAAGAAGAAAAGAAGGACGTGATTTCTTGAGGAATCCCTGTTTTACTGAGGGCTGCCTGAGCTACTTTATTGATTTTCTTAATCACCCAAAAACCAATAATTAAAATGCCTATGGCGATTAAAATGTTCGGTAAAAAAGTGACAACCGCATCTAATGCCATTTGCGAGTATCTTTCTATATTTCCCATTGCTTCTGAACTATCCACTATATTTATTTTTGATTAAAAATTTATTTAAGTTGCAATATAAAACTCTTCTTTGGATAAAAATTCTTTCGGAAAATATTTTTTTTATTTTAAAATATTCTGAACTTAACTAAATGGACTTTAGCTTAAATTTTTTTAAATTTGGTTAAACACTAGTGCCTAAAAAATAAACACTGTACCAATCGAAGGAATTCTAATTTTCTATTGTCTAACTATTTTAAAGCTACTTTAATCTCAAGCTATTCGATATATTTGTCAACTATTTTGAGTAAAATTATCTGAAAGATTAAAATAATTCATTTTGATACAGTGGTATTATAACTTTTGGATCATTATTCTATGAATGATTTTATAGGAGATATACAGCTATTACTTAGATAAATTTATTTTCTTAACATTAATTTAATATTTGCTTAGGAATTGGCTAATTTTGGAGTAATTATATATGCCATAACCGTTTATTAACGCCTATCTATGTTTGAATTCTTACTAACTCATAATAATACAGATAACCCTACTGCACTAGGTATTTTAATTACGGTTCTATGCGCTTTTTTCTTATCCTCCCTTATTGTACTGACGTATGAATTGACGACTAAAGCCATCCATCGACCTGTTCATTTTTTACAAGCTATGGTGCTGATTTCTATTGTGGCAGCCACCGTCATGCAAGCGATTGGCGATTCTTTGGCTAGAGGATTAGGTATGATGGGCGCTTTGGCAATTATACGGTTTAGAACGGTTTTGGATAATCCACGGAATATGTCCTTTATGTTTGCTGCTTTAGCAACAGGCATTGCTTGTGGAGTATTTGGCTTTACGATTGCTTTCATTGGCACGATTGGCTTTTGTGTAGCGGCAGTCCTTTTGCGGTTTTCTCCCTTGGCGAATACAGACGAATTGACAGGGACTTTAAAAATAGATATTCCTATTAATAGTGGCTTAGAAGATAAAATAGGAAATATCTTGAAGGTTTATTGTGAAAAGACCGTTTTACAACAAATTCGTTTTTTAAATTTGAGAAAAACGGGAAAAATAAAAGATGTCGCAGGAAATGTAATTGAAGAAACAGAATTAGAAAACCTCAAGGAATTGAATTATTCGGTTCGATTAAAAAAAAGCAGTGACATGATGAATTTTGCCGATGATCTAGAAAAATTACCTGATTTGAGAGATTTAAGATTAAAATTTGGCAAGGAATCTGTGAAATTGTAATGCGGTTGTGAGTTACCCGTTGCCAGTTTAAGCGTACTTTAAGTTTAAAACGGCAACAGGCAACTGGCAACAGGTAACTGTTTATAACCAACAACTCTTATAAGTGAGATATTTTAATATTTTTTACCTTTTTGTTTTATTGGCAGGCCTTTTCCTTTGGAGGATGAATAGTTCTATGCACCAAACGGTTGTAACCTTCTATGGTTTTGCAGAGAATAAAGAGACAGAAATTAATTTTAATTATTCTGTCGCTGTTGATCAAATACATGTTAGCCCTGGGCAAATGGTTAAAAAGGACGAACCTTTATTAGCAATGCACCGAATTCAATCAAAAGAAACATTAGTAGATCAGCCTTTTAGGATTAAAGAATTAATGGCAAAAGAACAATCTTGGAAAACGGAGAACGAAGGGGATATTAAATTAATTCGGACTAAAAAACGCTTGGAATTAGAACAAATTGCGACAGATATTCAACGTTTACAAGAAGAAAAGAAATTTCAAGCCTCGTTATACAAAGATTTAAAAAGTGTAAAAAACAATAAACCAAATTATACCATCATAGATGCAAAAATTGCCGCTTTACAAAAAGAAAGTCAGTTAACTATTGAGTCTTTTGACCAAGAAATAACCAATATCGAAAAAGAAATTAGTGTTGGCACAAGCCCATATCGAGCAGAAATTAAACGACTTCTAGCAGAACAAGCTTTCGATGTAGCTAATAAAACAATTGATATTCAATTAAAAGCACCGATTGATGGAGTGATTGGAAATATTTATTGTAAAGAGGCAGAACATATACCGTCTTATAAAACGTTAATTTCTTTTTATGAACCAAATCCATCCTTAGTAAAAGGATTTGTTCAGGAAGATTTGATATTACATGTTGCTATAAAAGATTCTTTTTTAATTCGCTCCTCTAAAGATGCGACCACTTTCTGCTATGGTGTGGTTACAGGATTGGGCTCAAGAATAGTAGAAATACCTGAACGACTTCGAAAAATACAGGATTATAAAACGTATGGCCGAGAAATTTTGGTTAGCATTCCTAAAGAGAATAATTTTCTTCAAAAAGAAAAGGTTATTTTGGAATTCATCAACCAACCTGAAGGTATTTCGCCACAGACTAATCGCAAACCAATCGTTGATTTAAAAGTTAAAGAATAGGCAGTTAGCAGTGGCGGCAGGCAGTAAATATTTGATTGCTGTACTATCTTTTATCCAATATTAACTTGTTGAAATTAACTGATAATTAGTCAACTAATAATTCTTAATAGTATCAATGATTGATTCTTATAGACATTCTTCCATTCTTCCATCCTTTAATCCTTTCATCCTCCTACTTAGTTTATGGTGTATTGGTGCTTATGAGGCCTTTGCTCAAACGACTTTTAATATCCAAACTTATATCGAAGAAAGAGTCCATCAATTAGATAATACACCAGCTATTAATTATAGTAAGAAAAATTTTCAAGCTAGCTGGATTGATGGGATGGATATCCGTACAGAAACAGACGAATTTAATTTTAACCGACAACGATACCTTTTTAGAGTCTCTCCCAATACGCCTAAGATTCGTCAGGCACAAACTAATTTGCATCAGTTATATCTTAAAAAGGCAGATTTACAACAGACCTTACTGAAAAAGGATTTTATAGAAATTGCTTATGACGAAGTTTTGACTTTTTATGAGACTTTTAGAAAATTGAAGATTAAAGAGGAATTATTAATTATTTTACAAGATAAGGAACGGGTCTGGAGTAAATTAACCTTTGCTGATGATAAAACCCCTTCTGATTGGATTAAGGTGCAGCAAGATATAACTCAATTGGAAGTAGCTATTTTTAAAGAAACGGCTTTATTGCAATCATGGCAAGCTAAAGGACTTTGGTTGAATTGGGAAAATTTATTACCCATCGACAGTATCCTTAATCGACTTGACAAACCTTCTATTAACCAGTTTCAATTCCAAGCTCGCGAATATGATGTAGATAATTTAATTATAGAAAGAGAGGAAGATATAGAACAGGCGGAACAAAAAAAATTGCTAGATTTTGTTCAAATTGAATATAATGGACCACATACGGAGGCATTACAAGAAAAAATTTCCTTGACAGCTGGCTTTCAATTACCTTTTTCATCTGGTAGGAAATTAAAAATGGAAGAAATTGCTATCGAAAAAGAGGTGTTGCAACAAGAAAGATTAGTTGAGAAGCAACTAAGTAAATATAAAGAAAAAGAGCGGAAGAGTGAATTACGTTTATTGATAGCAGAATGGGCTTACGCAAAAGATAAATTCGCTCAGCAAGGTCAAAAAATGATTGATTTTGCTCAACAGTTGGATAATTCTCCATTATTGCTGTTGCTTCAAAAAGAAACGAATGCTGAAAGAGCTTTAGATATTTTAAAGCTAGAAATAGCCATTTATGAAGCTTATATCGATTATTTAACCTTTACGGAACAATTATACTTGCCTAGTTTCCATCAATTTTTAAGTCGCACCTAATTTAGTAACAGATAAAAAATGAGTTAGGTTAGTTATTTTTGATTTGCCACGGATTCATTAGTGCCACGGACAAAAATGTATAGTTTATTTTTTTAGTGTTGCTTAGATGGATAGAATTGTCCTGATTTTCAATGCTTATGATATTTTATTTTAGATGGGAAGAGTTGCTGTTTTTCGGTGAAAAATCTTCTTTAAAATGTTATATTAGGTTTAATCTGTGTATTGTGAAGCTTGTCAAGCGATCATTAGCCTTAATTTAAAAGAAAGTACCTTCCTATTTATAGGAAAAATTTATTATCTTTGATCGCTATAATACGCTAACAAACTAAAATTTATATCTCTCTACACAATAATTGAAACACTCTTAATTCTCTCTATTTTGATAATGAGCGGAAGGAATTATATTCCTTCTGCCATTCTTTCTACTTTTATATTGTGTTTTTCTTTAATTTTTGCTAAATTGAACGCTTAATAGTTGTTTCCCTCTCCAACTTATCTCCCCTTATTTTTTTAACACTCTATTTATCTGAACAAACACTTGTTTCCAGTAAAAGAAATAATTCTTAATTATTTTATTTTGCTAATTATCCCCTCTATGTCTAGGCTAATAAGCTGGAAGACAAGGTTTAATTGCACTATTTAAACCTTTACTATGAACGTACATTTACTAACAAAAAGTTGCCTTCTTATTTTTTTTGTGCTACTTAGCACTTTTGTTATGGCGCAAGAAACAGCAAGCCTTTCTGCTAAATATCCAAAAAATTCCAAAGTCCTATATAAGACGATTGCGCTTAAGGAGAATATAGGGAAAATCATTGTAAACATTGATGAAAACCAGCATTTTCAATACGACTATTGGGAAGGAGATGCAATCTTAATTGAACAAGAGATTCAATTGGAGAATGCACCGAATAGCGTTTTTAATGAATTAATGCGGAAAAAACGATACACCATTACGGAGTCTTTCCAGTCGAATACTTTAGTGCTAAAATATGAAAGTAAACAGGGAAAAGACATCTTAGTCAATTATAAAGATGTTCATGAAAAGATATTTTTGAAATTATTAGTGCCTGAAAAAATGGGGGTAGAATTACAGCAAGGATAGTTGTACCATTTAAGTTGCGATGTTACCATGTTGCCATGTTGTACGCTAGAACATCGCAACAACGCAACATGGTAACATCGCAACAGTAAGCTACTAATAAGGTGCTTGCCCAGCCTTAACTGCTGCTACTTCTTTTAAAATATCTTCCTCATACCATTTACTTAATTGACGACTCAATTCACCGTATTTTCCAGGCCCAATTACCCGACCATCTATTTTTGTAACAGGTGTTAATCCACCGAAAGTGCCAGTAACAAAAGCTTCATCTGCACCATATAAATCAAATAAGGAGAAATTCTTTTCAAAAACAGGTACGCTTTTTTCTTTGCAAATTTTGATAATCGTACCTCTCGTAATACCATTCATACAATACTGACCAGTAGAAGTCCACACTTCGCCATTCTTAATCATAAAAAAATTGGTGGCATTACAAGTCGATACAAAACCGTGGATGTCGAGCATTAATGCTTCGTCACAGCCTGCTTCAATTGCTTGTACCAAAGCCATCACTTCATGCAATTTGCTATGACAATTTAAGCGTGGGTCTAAATAAGCTGGTGAACCTCGGCGAATAGTACTGGTAAAAAGGGTGACGCCATTTTCTTTACTTTTAGGAGAAGCGGCTTTATGTTCTGCAATAATGACTAAGTTAGGTCCGCTGATAGTTAAACGTGGATCTTGAGAAGGTGTTTTCTTAATTCCTCTAGTAACCATAAATCGACAATGCACATTATCGTGCATCTCATTTGCCTTTAAAACCATCCAGATTTTTTCGACTAATTCAGCTTTGGTCATCTTTAAATCCATTCCTACCGTTGCTGCACCTTGCCACAGTCTATCTAAATGTTCTTTCAAATGAACGAGTACACCATCATGTAATCGTAAGGCTTCCCATATTCCATCACCCACTAAATAACCGCTATCAAAGACAGATATTTTGGCTTCATTTCGAGGGAATAATTCTCCGTTGACATAAATTTTTATATTTTCATTGCGTTTGTCAGGTAGGGCATTATGTGTTCCGTGGACCATTTTTTATTGGTTTTATATTGATGATTGAATGAATGGCAATGATACGGAAAAGATAGAATTATCTTAAAGATATGAGTACATTTGGCAAATTTATTCCTTAAAGAGGTATTGATGACTAGTTTTACAAAAAAAGGAAGTGTTGGACCAAGATTTTAATTTAATACAATTGATTGCGGAAGGAGATAAAATTGCCTTTAGGCAGTTTTATGCTCTATTTGAGGAACGTGTTTATAATACAGCAATTAGTTACGTACAAAATGAAGCAGATGCGGAGGAAATCACACAGGATGTCTTTTTGAAAATCCATCAAAATGCCCTTAAATTTAAAGGGACATCAAAGGTGAGTACTTGGATTTATCGAATTACGGTGAATACTGCTTTAAATGTAGTAAAAAAGAAGAACCGTTTCTCTTTTTTTAAATTAGGTAGTGCCGAGACAACCATTCCTGATTTTGACCATCCCGGTATTTTATTAGAGAAAAAGGAGGATGCTAAACTATTATTTGCTGAAATTAAAACCTTGCCTGCTAGTCAACAAACTGCTTTTATCTTAAGTTTGATTGAAGGTTTGCCTCGACAAGAAGTGGCAACTATTATGGACACGACTTTAAAGGCGATAGAGTCATTATTACAGAGAGCGAAGAAAAATTTAAGAACGAAATTGAAAAAACGTTTAACTTGACCGAAGGAAAAGTAGAAATTTGTTGTCAAAATAGAAAATAATGACAATGCAGAAAAATGTAGATAAAAGGATAAATAAAATATTGAATAGTACGCAAGGTAGTCAAAGGGCAAAACCGAAGATGGATTTATTGGTAAATATTGAACGACAGATTTATGAGATGGAAGGACATATTATTCCAATGAATCGGATAAGATTGGTAGCCGCCGCAGCCGCTATTATGCTGATGCTGAATATTTCTGTTTTGAATCATTATTTGCAGAATAGTGGCAATGTGGATTTAGTAGAAATGGAATCGTCTACTTCTTTGATCACCGATTTTAAACTTTACGATTGATGAAAAGCTTACAATTTTATAAATATACAACTTGGGGCTTATTAGGGTTGAATTTATTGGTATTGGCTTTTTTTATGATAAGGCAACCACCCTTTCACGGAGGAATGCGAGCCATGGATACTTTAAACTTAGATGATAAGCAACACACCGAATTTTTAGCTTCTGCACAAAAACATAAACAGTTGATAACAGAGATTAAGCTAAAACAAAAGGAAATATTACACACTTATTTTAATCAATTGGTAACTAGTTCAGCGCAAGTGAAGGAGGCTAATGTCTTAACCACTTATGAACAATTAGAAAGCCAAAAAATCAAAGTTACTTATCAGCATTTTAAAGAAATTAAAGATTTTTTAAGAGCAGATCAATATGCTGATTTTGAAAAGTTTATGACAAGAATGTTAAAAAGGATTCTACCTCAGTCAGAAAAAAGGCTGCATCATCCGAAGGATTCTTAAAAAGAGATGGTCTAAAGGGTAATATTTAATCAAAAACTAATTTAAAATGAATTTTAAGAAATTATCCCTTTTGACTTTTAGCTTAGTAATACTTCTTTTTGCTTGTGGCGATTCCGATAGTACAGACAACGAAATGGAAGAGGAAAATCCAACTACTCCTACTGAATTGCATAATGCTTTTGCCGAATTTGACGAGGAGAGTTATACGATTATGCTAGATGGCGATGAAGTCGTTATTGAAACGGACGGCTTACCCAATCATACTTCTCCTTACTGGTCGAATGACCATCCTTTATATGTAGCCCCAACGGTTACTTCTGCCGAAAAAATGGCGCCGGGGAATATTGATAATTTTAATGGTTCTTATACACTAAGAGTTCCTGCCAGCCCAACCAAAGCATCAAGTAGTTCTTCAACTGGTCTAG
>JAFMDF010000315.1 GCA_017857395.1 Bacteroidota bacterium
AATCAATGAAATAAATGACATATTTTATTTTTTAATAAGTTTAATTTAGTTCTATTAGACATTAATCTTAAAGGACACGTAGATGGCATCCAAACTGCGGCAATGCTACAAGCAGAAAACATCAATATTCCTATTATTTACCTGACCGCCAATGCGGATGAAGCTACTTTTGAACGTGCCAAACCTACTCGTCCACAAGCTTTCATTTCCAAACCTTATAAAAAATTAGATTTACAAAGAGCTATAGAATTAGCTATTAGTCGAATGGCTGAACAGCATCAAACTATTTCTACAACCACTACGGAAGAATCATCGGAAACACCATTTATCTTATCTGATCGCATTTTCGTGCGGTATAAAAATAAAATGGTCAAGCTATTTTTAAAAGACATTCTATATATTGAAGCAGAACGAAGCTATTGCCGCATCCAAGCCAATGATACAGAATTTCTATTATCAATGCCATTGCGAGTTTTAGCAGAAAAATTAGATAGTGGGCAATTTTTTCGGATTCATCGGTCTTTTATCGTCAACTTGAGACAAATAGATGAAATTGCAGAAACACATATCGTGGTTTCTAAAAAAGTAATCCCTATTGGAAAATCTTATAAAGAGGAATTTGCGCAACGTATACGTATGATTTAATAAATCCCCTATTTCTTCGGAAAACCAAAACCCACCTTCGGAAAGCCCTACCCGCCCTTTGGAAGATACCGCTTTATTTATCCAATCCTTCCTCCTATCTTACAATCAACTTAAAAAAGAACCTCAAAACACACCAAAGAAGAGGAGGACATCGCAAAGTGCTCCTTCTCTTTTCTACAAACAAAAAATTATCATCATTATACGATTTCAAACAACTTGAGAAAACATAGGTGTACTTCTATACTCTGAACGGTCAAGTATTTTGATTTTAAATCCAAGATTTATGCTTGCAAAACGTTAGTTTTAACATTGATAATCAAATAGTTATATTTTTGTTAAGATTTTCTTAACAATTCACAAAACTTGACCGTTTCTAGTATATCACCTAAAGCGCTTAACCTAAAAAAGCGTGTAACCCCAAAATGCATATAAGTCGAGAAGGAAAATAGTATAGTTCCTTCTCGTTTCTTTTTTAAAATCAGAACAGCCTTAATAACACCAACTATGGAAAATACAGCTAACCTAACCAATATTTTCACTCGCTATAATTTTAAATCACCCCATTCATTTATTCCTATCCAAATCCAGCACGTAATGTTAGATAGTTTAGAAGTTTTCATTAGCGAACATTTTAAATACCCTAAAGGTGGTGGATGGGATTTAGATAGTTTAAGAGCAGATCTATTTTTTCAATACGATGTAATGGAAACGCCTACAATCGACCTACAATCTCCTAATATAGTTGAAATCATCTCCCAAGAAATTATACAACGTTACCAGCCTAATTTATCTACTTCTGAAGACCATGAAACCATTCAAAAAATTAGCCAAGTGATATATGAAATGGAAATTGCTCGTTTAGGTCTTTAAGAAAACGATTATAATAAGTAGGGTTTAGTCAATTAGGTATTAAGTGTATTTATTAAAAACTAATTGTCAAAAAAATCCAGCTATTGTTAAAAAAGTCCAGATTTTTATCAAAAAAGTCCAGATTTCTTTCCTTTTTTTTATTGAAAATTGTAGGTATAAAAAATCATAATTGAAGCATTAAAATAAAAAATCCCTGATTATCAACTTGTTATGACTTTAATTAACTCATTTTGTTTTTGATATTTCACTAAACATTACTTTAACCTAAACTACTAAAGATTTGCCCTATACCTGATTATCAACAACCCCTAAAAATTAAAAACTATGAAAGTCACCTCCTTCTGCTTACTCCTTAGCATTTTCTGCTTAATTGCTTGCGAAAAAGAAGCAATAACCACCTCAGCACTTTTAGAAAAGGAACAAGTTACAGACCATTCTAAATTTCCCTTTGATTTTGACATTTTAAAACAGGCTTGTTTGCTAAATGGTGTCAACCTAACTATAGCGATTAATAACCCCAAACATTATCGCTATTTATGGGAGATAAACAATCAGCATGGAGGGCATAATATCCAACCTACAGCCTGTCATTGCGGCACGGCTGCTACGGTGCGTGTTACTCGCATAAGCGACGGAAAAAGTCTTCATAAATCTGTAGGGCTTCCTGCTTGTCAATTACTCTCGAAGCAAACTGCGAAGAGCGTAGTAACAACTACCGAAAATAGTATAACATTATAATTTGTTGAAAAAATAAATTACTTTATCATGAGAAAATCACAAAAAATAAAAATATATATTTTAGGCATCACTCTTTTGGTTATTCCACTTTTTACTCAAGCAAGTCCAGTTGATACCAATTTAACTATCTTCCAAAAATTAGTACAAGATAGTATCGTTCATATCACCTTGGAAGCAGATTTTGATTCTTTATTTAATTATAAAAAGTTAACGGCAGAGCAAAAAGCAACACTTACTTTAGTCACGAGCGATTCTACTACACATCAATTGTCTATCAAAGTTAAAACTAGAGGGGTTTATCGTCGCCGATATTGTGACGTCCCACCCTTGCGACTTAATTTTAGTAAGGAGGATTTAGATACTTTGGGTTTAAATAATGATTTTGACAAATTGAAATTAGTCACGCATTGCATGGAAAATGAAACTGCTGAACAAGTGCTGCTACGAGAATATTGGACTTATAAACTGCATAATTCCTTGACACCAAATAGTTTTAAGGTTCATTTAATCAAAATTACTTACATCAATAGCCGTAATAAAAGGGACAAAAGTGAAAAATTGGCTTTTTTGATAGAAAATAATGATGAAATGGCAAATCGGATTGGCGGAAAATTAGTCGACCGTTGGGGTACAAAGCCTTCCCAAGTAAAAGAATCAGCACTCCATAATAGTATGCTATTCAATTATATGATTGGCAATTTGGATTGGAATTTAGCTCGTCAGCGAAATATCAAATTGGTGGAGCTACCTAATGAAGAAAAATTAGTAATCGTACCTTACGATTTTGATATGTCTGCCTTGGTTTTTCCTTCTTATGCTCGACTTAACCCTGATTTTAAACAACGGAAATTTACGGATAGATTCTGTGTGGGGCGATTTGAGTCAAAGGAAGCCATCAAACAAACCACCGCTAAATTTGAACCCCTAAAATCAGTCTATTTCAAAAACATAAATCAATGTCCCTATCTCGATTATAAAAGTAAATTGCAAATGAAGCTTTTTTTAAAGAGTTTTTTTCAACCATTAACGAAAGAAAAAACTTGGAAGAAGCGATTTTTGTAGAATTGCATATTGCTAGGAAAAAAATAGCACCTTAAAATGTTATTACTACTCGGCAAAACATTATCTATTTCGCAATTTTATTTAGTCCAGTTTCAATAACCCAATCCGTGGTGCTTTATTCATCTGTGGTTAATAATTTTCTACTACAGATGAATAAGGAACTACGGATTTTTATTTAGACGAATGATTCAAGGAGTAAATCTGTAGTAAAGTCTTCAATTAATAGATAGTTTATGTGTAGTTCTTGATATAACTACAGATAAGATAAACAGGAAATGTGGTTATTCAGGGGTTAAAAGCAAAAGTAAAAAAAGGTAGAAAAGTAATTCTATTGATTTTTTCTTTTTTCACGAATAAAAAAGTACCTTTCCTTAAAATTTAAATAGCCCCATAAAATTCAAAAAATGAATATTGAGCAAACTATAAAACAACTAAAAGATTTATTAGTTAAAGGCAACAAAGAACAAAAAGTTATAGACCAAATACTTGCTCAAATTCCTACCAATTCGAAAAAATACAATACGCTTCTACAACTTAAACTACAACATGTAAAGCAAAAGCAGGACTTAATTAGTGGGATGCTAACCCAAGAAGAAGCCAATGTCGGCTTGAGTAGATTTATTAATGCTTTGCTTAGTTTTATAGATAATTTAAAAGCAGAAGATTTTCAGGAAACGACAAAAAAAACGACAATTGATGAACGGATAGGTAAAGTATGTTTTCGGATTCCTGACATCATGCAGATAAATAAAAGAAATGAATGTAGAATATGGATTTCTTTTGACAAAGAAACTATTTTAAAAGAAATACAAATCCAAGCTGGCGATGAATTAAAACAGATTCGAGTTTCCGATGCAATGGGGGTAGAATTAATTGATGATAGTGATGAAGATGCATTTAAGATTAAAACCTATGAAGAACAAGTTCAACCCATTGAAGCCGATTTATTAACCGAATGGATTTTTAAAGTTACCCCCTTAAAAGTAGGGACTTTTCCACTTGTTTTACGCATAACGGTAGTGGTAGAAAGGAATGGAAAAGAAATGAAAAAATCCATTGTCTTAGAGGAATCTATAAATATTGTTACTAAATTAAGTCAAAACGCTGCTGCAAAATCAATAAGTACTAAGGCGGTTAAAAACTTCTCTGTTCTGGCTTTGTACCTACCCAAAAGTACAGGAGAAGGTACTGGTGGAGGAGACATCAATGGAGGAAGTAAGGACTATATGTCAATGCTAGGAAAGGTTTTGATAGGCATTACAGTACTAGCGGGTCTATTTTTATTATTACCAAAGGGAAATGCGCCAATGGAGGAAACACCAACAGCCGACTGTGTACAAGATAATCAATGGGAGCAAATTCAACAATCTGGAAATATTATTTCCTTGGAGGCTTATTTAAAAAATTGCCCCAATGGATCTCATATCTCCGAAGCTCAACGTTTAATAGATTCTTTAAACCAATTAGCAGATTCGCTAGAAACAACAGAAAATCAAGAAGATACATTAGCAACCAATCCAGAAGATTCCCCCCTTCCTACTCCAATAGAAAATACGACTTCCACACCTGAGCAACCTACTATTAGCAACCCAATTATAACACCTAATACTACTCCGTCACCTACCAGACAAGAGGAAGAAGAAGACAATGAAGTAATTATAGCACTAAATCAGGTAGCTCATCATCCAATTCTACCAGATTGTGAGGATAGCCAAAAAACGCCTCAGGAATGGGAAGCATGTACCCAAAAAGCAATTAGTGATTTGGTTACAACATATATGAAAAGGGCTAATATCCCCCAAAAAGGAAATGCTACCATTACGTTTGTGATTGATAAAAAAGGCAATATTAGTAACGAAAACATTCTTAAAGATTCCACAAATAATCGAAAACTAGCTGGTATTGTGCTAAAAGTATTGAAGGAATTACCTGCTTTCAAACCTGGGCGAGATGCTAAAGGTCGTTTAGTTCGAGTACAATATACTTTGCCTGTGCGGTATCGATAGGGTTAGAAGGCTACTCTGGCTTGGGCTTCAGAGGTTTGATTGATTTGACTACTCATAAAATATTTTTTTTAGGGTAAAAAAATAGATTAAATTTGGAAGTATTAAACTCCAAAAAATCTCATTAGGATAAGCATTAATGAGAGCAGTAGTAATGTGAATATTTTGAGAGTTATAGTGTGAATATTTGAGAATGGATAAAATATAAAGTGGCTATTTTCTTTCTAGTAACATATTACAAAACATTTTTCCTTGTATGATTGCATCTTCTACTGCTACGTGAGAAAGAGAAGGTGCTTCTAGCCATCGTTCTGGCATATTGGCTTTACCTGACAAATGATAAGGTTTCCCCAATAAAGACATCGCATAAGTACGAATATCGATAGCCGAATGTTCAAAAGGACTTTCGCCGACGAATTTCATCAAATACCAATAGACAAACATAAAGTCAAAGACAGCAGGATAGCCTACAAAAATGGGTTTCCCTGGCAATTGTTGAAGCCAGTTAACGTATGCCTTCATGCTTTTTTTGATAGGTTTTGGATTCTCTCTACATGCTGCCCAAGCAGCAGGTTGGGTCGCCCACCATCCCATATTTTTGGGATGTCCTTTGGCTCTTGGTAAAGTTTTTAAATTAATACTGAAGGTATCGAGTAATTGACCTTCAGCAGAAAATACAGCCGAACCAATACTCAACATTGAATGAGGTCCTGGAATAGGCCCATCTACTTCAATATCAGTACTGACGTATATTTCATTTTTATTCATTTCAATTTTTCTGAGAAAAGTAGTCCATTAATTAATTTGGGCTACCTTTTATTTTTGAAAATAAAAATAAGTCATTGGTTCTCAATAAACAAAAAAACAGGAAAAATAATTATTTAGTAATACTAAATCATGAAAATTATTAATGCTGGTTAAGCAAAAGCAGCAAAGATTAAAAACTTTCGGAAAGTCTAACCTTATTTTCGGAAAAAATCGCCTAAAATAAAGGAGAGTAATTACCAGAACCCTCTATTTTTCCTTAATTTGCTTAAACTAATTTAGATTACCAAGCACTTAATACGTCAACTATGGAAAAAATTACATTTCTTTCTTTTACCTTTTTCTTCCTTCTAGTAACAATTAGTTATTCCCAAGATGAATTTATAATAGATACCACAAAAAATGAGCAAGGTCTATTCGATTCGGAAGAAATCCTACAAATCACCCTAAGCGGCAACCTGTCTAAATTGCTAAGAGATAAAACGGAAGACCCTAAAAAGTATCCCTTAACCCTTTCTTATACAGAAGCCAATAACAATAAAATATCCATTCCAGTTGAGGCTAAAACAAGAGGGAATTTTAGAAGACTGATTGGTAATTGTTCCTATTTGCCCTTAAAAATATACTTTCCAGAATTAACCGTGGCTGAAAAAACTATTTTCAAAGACCAGCGAAAAATGAAATTAGTCATGCCTTGCAGAGGGGAAAAATATGTCATTCACGAATATCTAGTTTATAAACTCTACAACTTAGTTACTTCCAAAAGTTTTAAGGCACGTTTGGTGAAAGTGAAATTGGAAAATCATCAAAAGAAAAAGCAGAAACCCGCCGTTTATGGTATTTTACTAGAAGAAGAACCTCAAATGGCAAAGAGAAATGAAATGCTGGCAGTAGAACGAAAACTACGCCCTACCCAAGTACAAAAAGAACCTTTTTTAAACATGGCAGTCTTTGAATACCTCATTGGCAATACTGATTGGTCCGTTCAATATTTGCAAAATATCAAGTTATTAGCATCCGACTCCCTCGCCAAACCCTATACCGTTCCTTATGATTTTGACCATGCAGGAATTGTTAGTGCCCCTTATGCTAAACCTGCGGATGCGCTAAAATTAAACTCGATAAAAGAACGTCGATACCGTGGTTATTGCTTAAAAGATTTGTCAAAATTTGAAGCTACGATTGCGCTTTATAATCAATTAAAACCAGCCATTTATCGTGTTTATCAGGATTGTGATTTATTAGAAGAAAAATATAAAGCAAATACGCTGAAATATCTTGATGCATTTTATGAAACCATTAATGATCCAGAAAAATGGCAAAAGGACTTTGCTTATCCTTGTGACCCAAGAGGAACGGGTAATGTGGTTATTCGGGGATTAAATCATAATTGAGGTTATTTGATGGAAAGATTGTCGAAATAATCTAGTTTTTTGAATTATTAACTTAAAAATCAAGCGCTATTAATTTAATTAGTTGGTTCGCCTCTTCTTCCATTACTAAATGACCTGCTATATTCTCCTGCAAATCCAAAGTTTGATACCACCATTTTTGTCCTTCAAAAACAGCATATCTTTCGTGGATATGAATTTGTTGGACATCAATAGACAAGCCCTTTCCTATAGCCTTAGTGACCGCCTCCTTAATCGTCCATATTTTAAAAAAGGCAGTATAAGCATTCCCTGCTTGTTGGATATTTTGCTCGTCTAATTCATTTAATATATAGGCAAAATCATTTAAATTAATCCGTCGAATTTGCTCAACATCCAAGCCTATTTTTATTGTTGTTGAAAAAGCACAAGCTACCACATTCGCAGAATGCGCAATATTAAAATGGATGCCTTCTCGCCATAATGGGCAATTAAATTCATTATAAAAAAGGTCGACTAATTTAAAATCTTTAAATCCTAATTGCTGCATCCCCTCTTTTAATAATAATCGCCCAATCATCAATTGGTATTTATTTTCTTCTTTTCTATACCGCCGAATGCGTTCTTGAATATCTTCGGGCATTTGTTGATAATAGAATGCCCATTTTTGAATAGAAAAAGGGGTAGACAATTTATAATAGAAAATTTGTGTCATTGAATATGGTCATATTTTACTTCATCAAACCCTGGTCGAATAAATTTTTGAGCATCAGGAAACTCCAATAACAAATGTCGACTTATTTTCTGTAATTGTGCTAAATAACCAATGATGGCAAACTCAATTTCGGGAAAAGCTTTTAATAAAAATTCCCAAGCTACTATACTTCGTCCTGCGGCAATTATCGCTATTTTGGCACTCCCATTAAAATCACTTTGGATTAACTCCTCCTCAAATTTATCTTCCTGTTTTCCACTACAGGCTCTTTGTGATTTGACGCTAATGAAAAAACAAAACCAATTGACCGTTTCTATAGCATCTTTTATATTCCTCATGAATCTTTCAGGGTCATCTCGCTGTACTAACGCTCGACTAGTTAAAGCTTCTGGTTCAAACAATTCTTTATTATTTTTCATCCAACCATAAACATCTTTGCCATATTCCATGGTTAGTTCTTTTATCACTTCCTGCCGTTCTGTTAATGGAGGTTCTTGAGGAGGATTTTCTTTCGCTTCTTTTCTAATTGCCTCAATATCCAGTCCTGCATCTGCAATCATTTTGTCTAACAAACGGCCTGCCTCTGCAAAACTATCCGCCACATGTTGCCACATAATTTCCTGCCGTTTCTCCTCCGTCATTGCCAAATCCATTTTCAATTCGGTTTCTAACAATTTCTCTGAACTGCCAACGGAACATCTATCAACAAATCGACATCGTTCACACCAACGGTCGCAATAATTATGTACCGAAGGAATATTATTTTTTTTTAGGTTCATCTCAATAGTATATTTAAGTACCTGTACCTATATAATCGACATTTTTAGAGGAAGTATATAGGTTTAATAATCGTTTATAGTTGCGGGTTGCGAGTTACGGGTTAACTGTGGAATATTAATTAATAGTCCAATAAATAGTTTAAGCATCCGATTATTAGATGTCTATTTCTAAAATTTAAACTCGTTCCGATTTAAATCGGAATAACTCGCAACTAATCAAGAAGTGTTGATTAGTTAATTAATAAGAGATAATTATTCAAGAATAAAGGCTTCTCTACCCCAATATAGTGATTAATAAAAAGTAAACAAACTGTTTTCATTAAAATCTACCTTAAAAAAGACAGTACTAGAAACTTTCAAAAGCAGGTAGTTGTATTTTTTCGTAAATTTGTCAACGACCACTTCAATTCCTTGATAGTAGAAAATACTATACTCCCCCTCGTATTAATAACAGACTTGAGATGCTATGATTCCAGAAAACGACACCACTTTTAAAGGAGATAAATTCCTGCCGCTATTAGTCAAAAACTATGCAACATATACCCCACATGCTACTGCTATTATTTACAAAAATCAACAAGTATCTTATGCCAAATTAGACAAGCAGTCAACTTCCTTAGCCAAATACCTACAAAATTCGGGCGTACAACGAGGGGATTTTGTAGCCATTCATTTAGCTCGTTCCATTGAATTAATGATTGCCATTCTTGCCATTCAAAAAGCGGGTGCTGCTTATGTACCTATTGATATTAACTATCCCAAAGATAGGATTGCCTTTATAATACAAGATGCCCAAGTCCGTATCATCTTAACGCAAACAGCTTATCAAGAAAATATTCCGAGTCAACAAACAAATATCATTTGCTTAAATAAAGCATGGAAAACCATTCAAACAACGGATACAAACAATTTTCAAATAGTCAATAAACCGTCTGATTTAGCATACATGATTTATACCTCTGGTTCAACTGGGCAGCCAAAAGGGGTAATGATTAGCCATCAAAATGTATTCCATCAATTGGAAGGGCAACAAAATATTGCGCCCAATCCCATTCATAAAATGCTATTAACTTGCTCTATTTCTTTTGATGTCTCTGTTTTAACTATTTTTTGGACTTTTTATCAAGGGGCAACTTTAGTTATTCCAAAACAAGAGGAAGAAAAAGATATTGCGCAATTAGCTAATACAATTGCTAGGGAACAAATTTCTCACATTCTTACGCTGCCTTCTTTACTTACGTTAATTTTAGAACAAGCCAATCCTGAGAAATTACAATCTTTAACATTAATCAATGTTTCTGGTGAAGTTTGTCCAACCTCTTTGGTACAAAAACACGAAGCCATTTTACCCAATTGTCAACTCTATAATTTATATGGGCCAACGGAGGCAACCGTTAACTGCACTTATTTTAAAATTCCAAAAGGATTTGCTGCGGCTAAAGTTCCGATTGGCCAACCAATTGATAATTATACTATTTTCATTTTAGATGAAAAATTACAGCAAGTTGAAGGGAAAGCAGTC
>JAFMDF010000316.1 GCA_017857395.1 Bacteroidota bacterium
AAGAAATTGAAGAATATTAACTGCCGCTAACTTCTTGCGCAAACCACTAGCCAATTATTATAATGGAAAAAATAGACCACCTAATTCAAAAAATACTACAAAATCGAGTGCTGACCCATGTACTCTATTGGACCGCATCTGTTTTGCTTTGGGCTATTGTTGGTACTTTCGGCAATCCAAATAAACTAGAGCCTTTGGTTAATAAATTATGTTATTTACCAGCACAGCTATTTGCTACTTATACTTTTATCTATTACCTTTTGCCTAAGTTTGCTTATAAAAAGAAGTATTTATCTTTTGGTATTTTTTTTATAATAAGTGCCTACATTTCCACGGTTTTAGCTCGGTTTTTCAAGGTCTATGTCTATGAAACTATATTAGAAAGAGAACAAGCAAAAGATTCCATCATTGATATTTTAACAAATATTCCTGCATTATTAGCCCAGTATTTATTATGGGTTTATCTATTCACTTTATTTACAGTTTTGGTTAAATTAATTAAAGACCATTTTGCACAAAAACAACAAACAGAAAGTCTTAAAAAAGATAAGGCCACGGCTGAATTAGGTTTTTTAAAAGCTCAATTACATCCACATTTTTTATTCAATACGCTGAATAATTTATATACTTTGACACTATATAAATCGGATGAAGCGCCTGATATTGTCTTGAAATTAGCCCAAATATTGGATTATACCTTACATCAAGATAAAAATGAGGGCATTGCTATTGAGAAGGAAGTTGAGTTAATTCAGAATTATATTGACTTAGAATTATTGCGATATGGTAACCGCTTAGATTTTATTTTTAATAAAAATATTCAAAATAAAAAAGCAATTATTGCCCCACTAGTTTTATTGTCTATTGTGGAAAATGCGTTTAAACATGGTGCTAGTGGTGACCACGGGCGACCTAAGATTCATATTGATTTAGTGGTCAAAAATGAGAAATTGCAATTTGAAGTTTTTAATAGTAAACCAAAAGTGACGCAAGTAGATAAAACTAATTTTAAAAAAGGAATAGGGATGAATAATGTCAAGCGGCAATTGGTATTGCTTTATCCCGAACAACATCAATTTACTATAAAAGAAACAGTAGACAGTTATAAAGTGATTTTGGAAATAGAGTTAGTAGGGGCAACTGTAATTTAAAGCTTATAATCAATGATAGAAGAGACTTCATTTATAGAACGTATTTTTCAGAATAGGGTATTGACGCATGTGCTATTTTGGTTGAGTACCCTAATTATTTTTCCCATTTATGGGATGGGTTTTGGTATGCCTATCCTTGCAGGTATTATTATCAAAGGCTTCTTTTTACCTATTCAAATAGTGGCCACTTATTATTTGGTTTATTATCAAATTCCTACTTTTTTATATGCCAAAAAATATGCTCTATTTTTTCTATCCTTCTTTTTAAGCGTTCTCGTTTTTTGTGTATTGGGCCATCTATTCAATGACTTTTTTATTACGCCTCGTTTGTCGGGATATGCACATAGCCCACATACTTTTTTGGAAGTGCTTAAAAATCCTTTTGGTGCGGTCGGTTTTCATGCACAAGATATTTATCCAACAGTTTTTATTGCTACGGGAATTAAATTTATCAAGCAAAGAATAGAGGAAAAAACGGAATTAGATATTTTAGTCAAAGAAAAAGCCAAGGCAGAAATTAACCTCTTAAAAGCACAAATTAACCCTAAAATATTATCCAAAACCTTACATCAACTACATGTTTTAACTAAAGAAAAATCAGACGCTGCACCAGAAGTAGTTATTAAATTATCGGAGATATTAGATTATATGCTCTATCAATGCAATAGTCCTAAAGTGTTGATTAATAATGAAATAGAGTTAATTCAGAATTATTTAGATTTAGAAAAATTGCGATTTGGAGAGCAGATTAATATTGTTTTTTTCCATGATTTGGCAAATCAGTCTGCTGAAATTGCGCCACTTTTATTGGTGTCTTTAGTCGAAACTGCTTTTTTGAAAAAAGGCGAATATTTACCAACGGATGCTAAAGTTGAAATCATTTTACAAGAAAAAGAAGGGCATTTAGCGTTTAAAATATTGACTAACTTAGCCAATGAAACTACCATTAATATTGAGGATTTTAAAAAACAATTAACCCTATTATACCCTAATCAATATGAATTAAAAATTGAGACTAAAGGTGTAACTTGTGTACTAGATTTGACCCTTAATCTAATGCCAGCAATCCTCTAATCCATATAACCTTAAATTTGTCAAAATGAGTGATACTATCAAATGCCTTATCATAGACGATGAACCTTTAGCCATCATGCTCATCGAAAAACATGTTTCTCAATTGCCTCAACTAGAAATTGTGGCGAGTTGCCAAAACGCACTAGAAGCTTTTGAAATTTTAAAAAAAGAACCCATTGATTTATTGTTTCTAGATATTCAAATGCCCGTTCTGACAGGTTTGGAATTTGCTAAGTCTTTACAACATCCACCGAGCATTATTTTTACGACCGCTTATCGAGAATATGCCTTGGAAAGTTATGAATTGAACGTGGTCGATTATTTATTAAAACCCATCACTTTTACTCGTTTCTTTAAGGCGATTAATAAATTCTTGAATGGCAGACAGCAAGAAGCTGCACCTGTAGTGCAAGTGACCGCTGCAACTCCTGCTGAACCAGAATACATCTATGTCAATGCCAATAAAAAACATATTAAAGTCTTATTCCAAGATATTTTATATGTAGAAAGCATCAAAGATTATGTGCGCATTCACACCACCGACCAATGGATTACGACCAAAGATAAAATTAGCGAATTTGAACAAAAATTACCCGATTATTTTTTAAGGATTCACCGTTCTTTTATTGTCAATAAACGGAAATTGACGGCTTTTACGGCGCATGATGTGGAGATAAGGGAAACGGAGATTCCTATTGGGATAAGTTATAAAAAAAGGGTTTTTGAGGTATTGAAGAAAGGGTAATAAGACAAATTTATCAATTGTATAAAAGTAGTTGACATTTTTAAACCTAAAATTTAAAGTAATAAATTTCAAATTTAAGAACAGGAATAATTTACTCGTAATCAGCTATTTATCAGATTGTCACACTTTTCAATTTTACATTTTCAATGTAAAAATAACTAACTGTCAACTAGCTAGATAAACTTGCCGGTAATAGTCACTTTATCTTGAATTTTTCGATATTAGCATTTTAATTGTACACAATACATTCACAACAAAACAGATACGTTAATTCTGGTAACTTTATTTTATACCTGTCACAAATTCTTAGTACAATACAGACATCCCAGTTTCCAATAATTTAAATTACCCTTTAACAGAGTAGCTGCAAGTATTAGTTGAAACCTATTTTTCTAGAATAAAACTTAATACCCACCCCTAACTACCTATAAACCAATCATTTAAAACATCCATACTACTTTATCGATTGCTTCATCAGCTAGATGGATGCAATAGACACAATACTAGTATTCCCCCCTTCCCTGAGTTAAATCATTTAATATTCCCTTAAAAGTTGAATCTAAAAACCTAAAATACGCCTTAATAAAGGGAGCGATTTAAGGTCACAAAAATGACTAAGTATAAAATGGGATTGATTATGAACACGCATAAATGTATTAAATGGATACTATTAGGTCTATTTTTATTAGGTTTCCTCGATCTTTTAGCGAAGAAAGATTTTGTTTTGGAAATGGATACGAACCATTTGCCCAAAGGAGATAGTTTGACGACAGATAATGTTGAGACAACTTTATTTACTGCAGCAAGAGAATCGGATTGTAAAAATGATTTTGGATTTACAGTTAACGCCGCCCCGCCAGTAGCGGATAATGATACAACGAGTACCAATGAAGATACTGCAGTAAATTTAGATATACTATCCAATGATATTGACCCAAACGGTATCTTGTCTGAAGATTCTATCAATATTATCGCCTTGCCAACCATGGGTATAGTAGTAGACAATAAGGATTCGACACTGACCTATCGGCCAAATGTAAATACGAATGGCTTAGATAGTTTGCAATATGAAATATGCGATAGTGGTTCGCCAAGCCTATGTGATACTGCTTGGGTCTTTATTGAGGTAATATCTGTCAATGATTCGCCAACGTCAGGTAATGAGAAAAAAATAATTGATGAAGAGGTGACCAGTCAAACCTATAATCTATTTTACAATAATACGGATCCAGATGAAGATAATCTAATGATACTGCCACTGCCAACGGTGAGTACACAAGGAGGCACCGTCAGCTATAACGCAATTGATACGACCTTTACTTATATCCCTCCAATGGACTTTAATGGTTTGGATACTATCCTTTATACCGTTTGTGATGATGGAAGTCCAATGGAATGTGTCCTAGATTCAGTATTTATTACGATAATTCCCGTAAATGATCCACCAGTAGCGGATGAGGACGCAGTAACTACACCTGAAGACACCCCTATTATAATTGGCGTAACCTTAGGAGATACCGATATAGACGGCAAAATTGATGCTACCACGGTAGCTTTAGTAGATACCACTAGCAATGGAGAAGTAAGTATTGACCCTATAACTGGAGATATAACCTATACTCCAAACCCAAACTTCTTTGGAATGGATACACTGGCTTATCAAATATGTGATGATGGCAGTCCTGTTTTATGTGATACGGCTTTGGTGGTGATTACGATAACAAATATCTGCCCGACTATTGATAGCCTGATTACTGACCGAATTATTTGTTCCAGTAGTTTGGTGGATACCCTTGCAGTAACCACTACCGCCAACAATCCAGACCGCATCGCATTTGTGTATTTTAATAATCAACAAACTGACCAAATGGTGATTCATCATCTCGGAACAAGTATTGATACCGTGCAGGTAGCCGCAGGGAATGATACGGTACAGATTACAAACATTGCCTTCCCTGAAAATATAGGAATGACTCCTGTGATTTATTATGTTTATGCCATTTATCTAGCAACGCTAGAGGAGGAAACTTGTCGACCTTATGAAGAAATATTGGTCATCATAAATCCTCAGCCAAGTATTTCGGGAAGAGACACTACTGTATGTAACGGGCAATTAGTTGATTTAAGCACTTTAATTTCAGAACCTCCATTAAGCACTTTAGCATATGGAACAACCTTTGGTACATATAGCGGTTCCAATTCCGTAAACCCTAGTGCTACCACTACTTATTTTGTAAGAGATAGTGTAAACTCAACAAGTTGTATAGATTCGGCAGCCATTGTAATAACGGTCCAGAATTGTGATTGGGGAGATTTACCAGATGCCTCAGTTTCGACCAATACCAACGATTATCAAACCTTGAGTGCTAATGATGGCCCTGTTCATGTGATTATTCCAGGATTATCATTAGGAAGTACGGTAGATGGAGAAACCGATGGGCAACCAAGTATAGATGCTTTAGGGGATGAAATTGATGAAAATGGGTTAATTATTTTTTCCTCTTTAAATCTTCATCCAGGTAGTAGCTTTAGACTCCCCTTAAATTATGTAAACACTACAGGAAGTATAGCCCATCTAGAAGCGTGGATAGATTGGAATGGGGATGGAGCCTTTTCTATGCCAACAGAAATGGAAGTGGACATGGATGATAGTCGTGGCTTTCCAGTCTACCTAGAATTTACGGTGCCAGTAACTGCCAAAACAGGCAGTTTACTAGGCTTTAGAATTCGATTAAGCAATACAGATAATATGACGCCTTATGGACTCGTAAATTCTGGAGAAGTAGAGGATTATTTATTAGATATAGATTGTCCACAAATGATTTGTTTGCCGATTGAAACTGAGCTAAAAAAAGAGTAGGAGGTATAGGTGAATAGGAGTTTGGATTGCCGAGTAGAAAGTCGTCCAACTCTTTTTTGTTTAAGGTGGAAAGGTTCGGCGATTCTACCGAAAGTATAAAAGAGATTGATACTTTTTCTTTGTGTCTCTCTGTGTTTTTATCGGTGAATCTCTGTGGAATAACGCTTCAAGTATAATTGATTCACAGAGTTATTCAGCGTTTTTACAGCGTTACACAAAGGATTCCAATATTTTTTAGCATATTTAGCCTCTTTTTATAACGAATCATAAAACCTCCTTAACTTATGAATACTCTATCGAAAAAATTAGTCCTATTGACTAGCTGTTGTTTATTTCTCTTTTTTAATAATTCATTGCTAGGACAAGTTGGGGTAGGTACAGAAGCGCCTATTGATGCTGAATTAATGTTTGACGGCAGTCGAAAAATGCTGCAAGCGAAATGGGTATATTGGGATGGCCCAAGACTTTCTGCACAAGCACCTATCAAATGGCAAATCGTCAAAGACCCTGTTGATATGGGAACGGCGATGAATACCAATGACCCTGCTTCGGCAGGTGGTTTATACGGTGCAGCGGATGTTGTAACTAAAAAGAAATATCGAGATTTTAGAGCACATGTCGAATTTTTAATCCAGCACGAAGGCGGCAATAGCGGCGTTTATTTACAAAATCGCTTCGAAATCCAAGTGCTAGATGGCGATACGACTTCACATGGAATGGCAGCAGTTATCAATGAATCTTCCTCGCCTTATTTTGCTTATTATGGTTTAGGTCAATGGAATGCTTACGATGTCGTTTTTAGAGCCGCTCGTTTTAAAGATGGGAAAATGACCGAAAAGCCAATGGTTACCCTTTATTTTAATGGCATAAAAGTGCATCAAAATGTGCGCATTAATCAAGTTTGGGGCGGTAAAAATTCTGGTTTGGATGGTGGAAATGATGGTGGCAAAGGGCTTACAGATAGACCTGGTGGTTTAAAATTACAAGCAGAAGGGCATGATGTTTTGTATAAGAATATTTGGATTAAGGAATTGGATTTGAAGGAAGCAGATACAGATTTCTGATGAACTAAATTAGGCGTTTTTTTTATTATTATAAAGGTAACTTGAGGATGTTACTTGTTTAATTTTTATATGCCCTTGTTTGTAACATCTTAGGCACAAATTTTGAAGAGTCATAATACTAGAAGGGCATTTTTTTTATTCCTAAATAATTGATTTGAAATCAAAATCATTTTTATGTACATAGTAGGAAGAAGTGCAAGCTTCTAAACCGTAAAATGGATGGATGTTAAGCAAGTGATTTCGTAAAAGTATATGGTTTCAAAATTAATTAAATTAAGGTGTAATTGAATCATTCTAATAAGTTGTTGTAGGATTTTCTTATAAAAATGATTTTACAGGAAATCATGTTGAAAACATGAAAAATACTGGGTCGAAGTTGCAAACTTCGACCATCGGCATCGAATTTCAATCCAACTTTGGAGCCGATATTCGAAGATTGTATCTTCGAGTCGATATTTTTCAAGTCTTTGACTTAATTTTTTAGGTACTGAGATTTTTATAAGAAAACCCTTTAAGTTGTTGAAATAATTTTAAATAAAAAAACTTTATGAAAAATAATAAATCCATATTACTTGTTGAGGATGATAGTGTAGATGTGATGACATTAAAACGGGTTTTTAAAAAAATAAAAATAAATAACCCACTATTTATTTGTGGTAATGGAGAGGAGGCATTGACCTGGCTAGAGCAAAATAAAGAGGAGCGTCCAGGGCTTATTTTATTGGATTTAAATATGCCTCGAATGAATGGGCTGGAATTTTTGAACCTGCTAAAGAAAAATGAAAAATTTAAGGTTATTCCTGTCGTTGTTTTGACTACCTCCGCTGACCCTTATGATAGAAAGGAAAGTTTTCGAAATAATGTAGCTGGATACATGTTAAAATCCCTTAATTATAGTGAGTTTTTAAATACCATTGAATTTATTAAAAACTACTGGAGAACTAGTGAATTGTCTTATTAAACTAGATACTAACTACGTAACAATCCTACTTAAACCCCTTCTAATAATTCCTTAGAAAGGCACTTACAGCTTCCCCTTTTTAATAATTGAAAGCGCACCATCATCCCAAACATTATATATCAAATCGTTAATTATGGAGATTTTGTACATAGAGGATGACTTAATAGATCAATTAGTTTTAAAACGAATTGTAAAGCGAAAAAATGGGGTTGCTTGTCAGATTGCAAATGATTTGCAAGAGGCGGAGGCATTAGTTCAAACAGGTTCGTTTGATCTTATTCTTTCAGATTATTATTTGGCAGCAGATACCATTGAAGATGTATTGCTTAAATTTTCTAATTACCCTATTTTTTTGATTTCTGGCTCAGATAATCCCCCAAAAGTTAAAAAACTATATGATAGAGGATTGAAAGGACATTTTATCAAACCTTTTTTAGAAGAATATTTAGAAAATATTATTAATCGTAAAATCATAAGTCCTACCCCTACTTCCTCTTTAGCTAAATCTGCTGTTGATTTTACCTTACCTGTTATTTTTAATTTTAGCTACCTTAACAAAATATCGGCTGATTCTTTGACTATGAAAATAGAATTAATTAAGATTTTTATTGACTTAGGTAGTCAAGAAAAAGCTTTAATTGAAAAAGCCTTAACCGAGAGAGATTGGAAATTGATTGGACTTGCAACTCATAAACTAAAATCTAATTTTAATATGATGGGTTTAAAACAATTATTACGAAAGGCTGATGAATTAGAATTAGTTAGCAGGAGCGAAAATGCTGCAACTGTTATTCCTCATGAACTCCCTTCTTTTATTAAAAGATTGGAATTAGCTATTCAAATTGCTAAAATGAAATTGGCAGAGTTTACTATTTCCTAAAGTCAATGTTGTTATAAACATAGGGCGTCCCATAAATTTATTAGTTTTTAATAGACCTTAATCTAACTCCTTTAAATGCTGCACAAATTTAAATAGACAATATGAAAGATAAGGATTTATGTGGTTGGTTTGTTTATGAAGATGAAATAATCTTTTGGTCTACACTTAATAGATTCACCTCTTTTCGAATGCGCTATTTCTTATTAATGTTATTCTTGCCCAGTTTTTTGTTAGCTTCCAATCCAAGAATCGATAGTTGCTTATTTAAAATTGACGCTTTTAATGCGGATACTTTTACTATTGAATATGCAGATTTACTAGTGAAAAAGGGGGCATGTTTTGCAAATGCAGAATATTATACTGATGCGAGTACTTATTATCAACGATCCCTAAAAATAAGTAAAGCAATTGATAATCGAGAGTTAATACTTAAAAACTTGATTAACCTTGGTGTTGCTAATTTTTGGGTAGCTAAGTATGATACTGCCATAATATTTTTAGAAAATGCAGTAAATAATTATGGAGATGTAGCCTCTTCCAAAGATTCAACCACTATTTACATTACCCTAGGTAATACCTATTACGATATGGGTAAAAAGCATTTATCCTACCGAAATACATTGAGCGCACTTCAGATAAATTCAGACCAAACAGATCCGCAAGTGATTGGAGATAGTTATTATGTCTTAGCATTAATGGATGTAGATAGAAAGAGATACGATTCGGGAATGGAAAAGGTTAATAAAGCGCTTGATTCCTATAAAAAGATAAAAAATGTAAAAGATCAAGCTTTTTGTTATGATGTAATCGCTAGAATTTACTACGAAACAAAACAATACGAATTAGCTATTGAATATCAAGTACTATCCTGTGAAATTGACGATGATACTAAATATGCCCAGTATTATACCGCTTATTGTGCCTTTCAATTAGGGGATATCTACGAGGCAATGGGTGATTTTAATAGGGCGGAAGCCTTATATAAAGAAGCCTTAACTATTCAAAAAAATAGTGATCAATATGGAGAAAAGGTAGAAACGAAAGCTGCTTTGGCTAGGCTTTATAGCAAAATGGGGAAATGTGAAAAAAGTAGTGCTTTGTTGAGAGAATGCCTAAAAGAGGTTCAGCAAATCAAAGCCAAAAGACCTGGATTAAGAGACCTTTATTTTGAAGCTTTTCAGGCAAATAATAATTGTGGACACTACCAGAAAGCCATTGAGTTCCTTCAAAGCCATATTGCTTTGAAAGATTCTTTAATTGATGAATCCAATTTGGAAGAGGTTGCCCAACTAAGCATTACTAATGAATTGCAACAACAGCGGCAAGAGGTTGCCATTTTACAGAAAGATAAAAAATTACAAACCATTTATTCCTACCTCATGAGTGGGATAATGTTTATTTTATTCCTCTTTACCTTTTTAGGGGTTTTCGCTTTTAATCAGCAAAAAAAGAAAAATGCTTTATTAGACAAAAAGAATAAAACTATTGCCAGCCAAAACCATGCTTTGCTTTCTACCAATACAGATTTAACTAATGCCAAT
>JAFMDF010000317.1 GCA_017857395.1 Bacteroidota bacterium
TAAAAAGGCTGCTTAGTTAACTATTCTGCGTGTCCAGTGTCGTGACGACGACCATTCGTTTCAACTTTTCAAAAATCACAGTATTTTTTATTTTTTTTCAAAAATTATTAAATTTTGCCCCAAAAAACTTAGAGCTTCCAGAACTTGGCGTTCTGGAAGCTCTTTCCGTACGATTTATTTTAGCATAAACACTGCTTTCTATTATTCCATTTCCACAATTTGTCGAAAATGATGTTCAATATGATAAATGTAATCTTTCATAAAATAACCAAGAGAAGTCGGTTGGTCGGCAGGCACTGTTATCATGGCAATTTTATCCAAATTATGTTTATGGATTTCTTTGTTTAACTTTTCTTCCGGCGTATTTTCCATGATATAGCAGATATGTAGATTGTATAATTTCCATAAATCTAAAATCTGTTGCCAATCAGCTGCTTGATAATTTTGGGCAGTTACCCATTCTGCTTGGGCATAGCCATTAAAAATCATATTGTCTTGCCATTGGGCTTTGGTAAATCGGCGGTGGTTATTATTGGCAGAGTCAATTAAATGTCCTATAATTTGAATGGGAGACCATTTGCCAGGAGCTGGTTTTTGGCTTGCTTTCTCGGTAGAAATTTGGCTTAATTGAGTATATATTTCATGGATACGTTGACGAAAGGTCGTAGCAAAATGCATAATTACTTTTTTAATGGGTGAAGGAATTTTCGAGCAAAACAATAGGAAAGGACAAAATAGTTTCCTAAATTCGATTATCTTTCTTTTTTATTAAAAAAACGAAAAACACCATGATTTTTAAACCATTTTTCATCAGCCTTTTTCTTTCATTTTTTTTATTCCCCTTATCGGCAACCGCTCAAGAAAGCAAAGATTTTTCCACCGTAAAATCTATTTTATTTAGGCAACAAGCTGATTGGAATAAGGGCGATATTGATGCTTTCATGAATGGCTATTGGGAATCAGATAAATTAAAATTTGTTGGTGCAGCAGGCATTACCTATGGCTATGCCGCTACTTTAAAAAACTACCACAGGCGCTATCCAGATAGAGCTACTATGGGCCAATTGACCTTTGGGGTAAAAAGTATGGAAAAGTTAAGTCGGAAGGTTATTATGTTGGTTGGTACTTGGGATTTGGATAGAGAGAGTGGTCCTATCGGTGGTTACTTTACACTGATGTGGAAGAAAATTAAAGGAGAATGGGTGGTGGTCGCAGACCATACGAGTGCTAGGAAATAGCTTGATAAATATCCGTTGGCAACCAATCTGTTGGCATTTTATTTTCTACCAATAGACTTAAGTAAACATCCGTTTTCGCAAAGCATTAAAAGAAGAATACCAAAAAGGAATGGTCGTACAAAATAATAGAATAAGCATCATCAAACTAAAATTGTCTTTGGCCCAAGGAATATTACCAAGAAAATAACCACCAAAAACAAAAAGAACTACCCAAAAAATGCCGCCAGTAACATTATACAAAGTATAAGTACGAGCATCCATTTTAGTGACACCTGCTACAAATGGTACATAAGTACGAACAATGGGAAAGAAGCGGCTAATCACGATGGCTATACCGCCGTGTTTCTCGTAAAAAGCATGCGCATCATTTAGGTACTTATGAAAAATTTTATTTTTTATTTTTAGAAAATATTGAGAGGCATAGCGACCAATAAAATAATTAGAGGTATTTCCTAAGATAGCCGCTGCGGTTAGTACACCTGCTAAAGTTAGTACATTTAATGCACCTGTTGCCGCTAAGATTCCTGCCGCAAAAAGTAAGGCATCCCCCGGCAAGAAAGGAAAGAAAACTAGCCCCGTCTCACAAAAAATAATCATAAACAGAATGAAATAGGTATAAGTCCCATAAGTATTTACTAAGTCTAATAATTTTTCATCTGTATGTAGAATAATATCTAAAAAGTCATTCATTACAATAGTACAATTTCAATCTGTTAATAGTTGCGAGTTATGGCTTGCAAGTTAAGCCCTTTTATGCTAAAAAATTTAGCGCTTCCAGATTTGGTACAACGAGCAATCAATGTTGCTACGCAAAGTCCAATATTCCTTTTGCGCATTTCAGCAAAGTTGACTCTACTTTTATCTCGGTTAGTTATATTCGTTAAATGAATTCTAGCTGATTAATATTACTCAGTGGCTGCCGCAAATCACGATTCTATTCGAGGGCATTGATACTGAGGTAGAGATGCGAATCGAAGAATTAAAGGCGCTTTATTCATTGTCAAAAATTTGTTTGAGGATACAGTTAATTCCACAAATTAGCAACCCCTTAACACGAAAATATTTTTCTAGCGGATTTTTTGCTAATCCAATGACACAAAAAGAGAATAGTCCAGTTAAACTAAGGTAGAAGACCTAGTTTTACGAAGTTTTCTAAAATGAATGAACTAAAGGGTTCATTACTAGTTTGTAATACAGTACTTTATTTATTCATTTTTTGATACAACAATTTCAATTTTCAAAACAAAAATTTAAGATGAAAAAATTATTATTCAGCATCTGTACTTTTGCATTAGTTGCGTTAATGGCAACTACTTCTTCTGCACAAATCAAAACACCTTCACCAAGCCCAGGTGCTACTTTTACACAAGCAATTGGTTTGTCTGATGTAAGCATCAATTATTCTCGTCCAAGCGCAAAGGGTAGAACGCTTTTCGCTGCGGATGGTCTTGTACCTTACGGAAAAGTATGGAGAACGGGTGCTAATCAAGCAACTAAAATTTCTTTTGGTGCAGATGTATCTGTTGGTGGAAAAGATTTGAAAAAAGGAGATTATGCAGTTTTAACGATTCCAAGTGCAACTACTTGGGCGGTACATTTTTATCCGTATGAAACAGGGAACTGGGGAAGTTATGTAGAAAAGACACCAGCTGCAATTGCAACTGCAAAAGTATCTAACTTACCTCTTTCTGTAGAAAGTTTCTTCATCACAATTGCGAATATTACGGATGATAGTGGTGACTTAGAATTCGTTTGGGGTAATGTTTTAGCAGCAGTTCCAATGAAGTTTGAAGTTCAGAAGAATGTAATGGCAGCTATCGAAAAGACTTTAGCTGGACCAACTGCTGGTGATTACTACGCTGCTGGTAACTACTTATTATCTATTGAAAAAGATTTGGATAAGGCTTTAATGTATGTACAAAAAGCGACTAAAGGTGATAATCCAAGATTCTGGCAAGTAAGAAGAGAAGCATTAATCTTAGCTAAATTAGGTAAAACTAAAGAAGCAATTACTGCTGCTACTTTGTCAAAAGATTTAGCTGCAAAAGCAGGTAATGATGATTATGTAAGAATGAATGAAAAGTCCATCAAAGAATGGTCTATGAAATAAACAGTTTGCAGTAGGCAGTAAAACAGTAAGCAGTTTACAGTTCGCTTCAATGATTCTTTTTTAGCTAATTGTAAAATTAAAAACGCTACAAAAATTACTGCCTCAATCATTAATCGTTTTTTACGATTTAGCAAACAATAAAAAAGCCCAAGTCTTATGATAAGACTTGGGCTTTTTATTTTTCACTCCATTTATTGCTGTCATCAAGACGTTTTTAATCCTTCTAAATACTAATTGAAAAATCGTTGACGTTTAGACCTATATATTTTTTAACCTCTAAATCATCTTTTTATAATAGCATTTTACATTTTTTCAATTGTTGTATTGTTTTATTGCTGAATTGTTGAGTCTGCTAATTAATGCTTAGTATTCCTCAACAATTTAACCATTCAACAATATAGCCATTTTATCTACCTAAAATTTAAAAAATGCTATTTTTATCAAGAAAAAAGAGGTCCTTCTACTCCATTATTCTTTTATCCTTTCTTTTTGTTTTTACTGCTTGTCAGAAAGATGCTGCCATTGATTTGGTGGAAGTGCCTGCTGTTCCAGAAGTACGTACTTTTCCTGGCGTCGATGAACGCTTATGGCCTTACTTTGAACGTTTTGAAGCTGCGGGTATTGAACGAGGATTTGATACAGATTTGGTGGTTGCTAGAATCACAGGGGTAATTGAAGATTTGGACGGAGCGCATGTTGCAGGGCAATGTACGACCTTTGGCAATTTTCGCCCCGGTCGAGTAACTTTAGATACGGAATTTTGGAATCGGTCAAGCGATTTGTTTAAAGAATTTATTGTCTTTCACGAACTAGGACATTGCTATTTGGATAGAGATCATCGAGAAGATACTTTTTCCAATGGCCGTTGTGTAAGTATTATGCGAAGCGGTACGTTGGATTGCCGAGATAATTATAATGTAGCAACTAGAGAAAGTTACATTGATGAGTTATTTGAGCCAAATCAGACAACACTTTAATTCATCGTTCATTATTTATTTTCTACTTCTTTCCATTCTTTTCCATCTTGATAAATATAGACAGTATTGGCTGGCGGATTTTTTAAATCTAATAGATAATATTGCCCTTTAAAATGGGCGGTGTAGATGCTGCGTTGATGCGTAGGACCTACACCGATACCATTTCGCCAAAACCAATTGCCCCATTGATTAAAAGTGACTTTTAATTGATTGGGTTTATTTTTTAGAACGGTTACTCCATCCGTTGGTCGAGCCATATTATACTGTGTTACTTCCCAAATTTTTCCTTTTACTTTTTTCTGATGAATGTAGGTCAAGGCATCTTGAAAGCCTGATTTTTGACCAATAATCCGAAATAAATAAGCCCCTTGATAATTATCTGGCACGTTGAGTATCACTACATTTTCGGCATCTTGCCAACGATAATCGGCTAATAAGCTATAAAAAACGTCGGTTGACTCCTTCCAAATTTGATTCGTTTGAATTAATAAAAAAATAGCAGCGGTTAAATAGGTGGTTAATAAAATATAGCGTAAAAACTTAGGTAATTGAAAGAGGAAAAAAGTCAATAACATTAATCCGAAAAGGGAAGCTAAATAGCCATAGCGGTCATTTTCAATATGTTGTAAACTGTAGAAATATAGATTTAAAACAGGCAATAAAGTGAGGATGAAAGCCGCTCCTAATAATAAATAGATGGCTGTTTTTTCTCGATTAATTGATTTTTTATAGAGGGAAAACAATAAACAACTAGCGACTATTAAGCAAAGAATAATCCCAGCGTATTTATCACAAAAACTAAAAATTTGTACTTTGTATTGATGTGAATAAGCACGCACAAAAAAGAGATATTTTATACCGTATTTTAGGAGCGTATTACTCATCGTTGTCATCGAAAATTGTAAGTGTGTCGCTGCTCCGTAATGCCCAATCCAACGACCAACCATCCATTTATTTAGTAAAAAATATCCAGTCATTAGTCCAAACTGAGGTAGGCTAATTTTTATAAAATAACGGGAAAAATATTGGGGTCGTTTATTCAACCAAAGCCAGCTAGTATAAAAACTAATCGCTAGTAAAGGCAAAACTAAGGATAGTTCGAATGTAAAAAGAGCGAGCAAAAAGCATCCATGGATTCCAAAATGATAGGTTCGTTTTTCCGTTTCCAAATAACGGATTAAAGAAAATAAACTTAATAAAATAAAGGCAGTTACCAATAAATAATTGAGGCAAGCGCGCCAGACTAAAACTTCTGTTTGATAAGGAGATAGTAGAAATAATAAAGCGCCGATTAAACTAATACTTGCTGCTCGTTTTATTTTGTACTGTTGGAATAATCTACTAAAAATAATATAACTCAAAAAGGCATTAAAGGCATGTAAACTACAAAAAATAAGATACCATGGTAATCCATTTAGTCCAAAAATAGTATATAATAAATAAAATCCTAAGACAGAAAGCTGATTAAGTGCAGGAAAACCAAAACTATAGATAATATTACTAAAAGGTTGACCTTGAATGCGCTCGATTCCGCTCGTAACATCTGTGACAAATCCAGCTTGTATCGTCGGAAGGTACAAGAAAAGCGTTAAGAATAGAAATACTGAAAAGACAAAGACAGATTGTTTTACTAAAGCATTCAACCAATCTCTAAACTCTTTTTGTTTAAAAAATCGCCATAATGTAGCCGATTGGTTATCTTGTGACATATATTTTGATAGTTTGACATGACAAAAGTAAGTAATCCTTTGTTTTTAAAACGTATTGGCGAATTCATTCGTCGCTGTGTTCACTAACAATTTTACTGTTTAATACCATTTTATACCAAGGCGAATAAATTCGCCGATACAAACTCAAATTTATGCTGCGTTCCAAAACGCTAATTTTTGTACTACTTTCATGTATTATTTTTAGTACTTGCCAGCCAAAAACGAAGCAGTGGTTTCTAAAAATGGAAGACATTGCTTTTGAAGAAGCGACGCAACGACCTCGAAATTATAATAGTAAACAAGGTTGTAATGCTCCTTTATCCTATGCGCCAGATACAAGTCATTTAGACCATTTCCCGATGCGCTATATTCGGGTAAATATGCATTATATGAACCATACGGATAGTACTAAAAATTTTAATGAAGCAGAAGCGCTAAGCTTTACGAAAAGATACTTGAAATCGGCAACCAATGATTTAAAAAAACTAACTAAACCTGCTATTCCTCCTAATAATAATTTGCCTGCTTTACCAAAACAGTATCGTTATGTATTAACGCCTTTACCAGACGACCCGAACGATACAGGGGTCTATTGTCATTATGATGATGATTTATTTTTCTTTGTCAATAAAGGCAGAAATCGCAATAATTCTAAAAGAGCGGTGATTGACAAGTATGCGGTTCAAGCAGATTCGGTATTAAATATTTTTGTGATGCCCCATCATCCGGATAGTGTAAAATCTAAAAGTTACTCCGTATCTGGAACGGGTATCGCTTTACAAAATAATCTAAAAATAGCAGGTATTTATGAATCGGGTAATCACGCTCCTTGGGCTTATAGAGGTCTATTAAATCACGAAATTGGGCATGTACTAGGATTGAGTCACGCTTGGGGGTATGACGGTTGTGACGATACGCCTGTACATTCTAATTGCTGGAATACTTCTAAGATACCACCTTGTGATACGATGGCGTCTAATAATGTGATGGATTATAATGCGCATCAAAGGGCTTGGACACCTTGCCAAATAGGCAAAATTCATCGTAATTTAGCTAAATTGAGTAGTCGCCAACGAAAATTATTAGTGCGTACTTGGTGTGATTTACAAGTAGATAAAACCGTCATTATTAAAGACTCCATTACTTGGGAAGGCGCAAAAGATTTAGAAGGACATTTGGTGATTGAAAATGGGGGCACTTTACAAATTAACTGTCGAGTTTCGTTGCCCAAAGGTGCTAAAATTACAGTTCGTCCAAAAGGAAAATTAATCTTAGTCAACGCTTGGTTGCATAATGATTGTGGTGATGAATGGGCAGGAATTGAAGTACAATCAGCAGGGAAACAGAAAGGGCAAGTTATCTTTAAAGGGCAACCAATTATTGATAATTCGTCTGTATTTATTGAGGGGATTGAAAAGTTTGAGCAAGAGCATTTAATTAAGAAACGGTAAAATAATGAATTCGATAACATCTGTTCTTTTCCCAAAAGGAAGTGTCCCAACTGATTCGGATATTCAAAATTTACTGAGTAAATGGACCATTAAAAAACAGGTCAAACGCTTTGATTTTTTAATCCAAAAAGGAGTAAGAGCATCTCATTTATATTTTATAATTAAGGGAACGTTGCGCATTTATTGTGTCAGTAACGATACGGAAATTTGTGTAGGATTTGGTTACCCTAATACGTTGATTTGTGCTTATCCTTCTTTTGTTTCTAACCAACCTTCTGACTATGATATCCAAGCCTTAACAGATACCCAGTTGATAGGCATTTCCAGAACCGATTTTTATAATTGCATTCACCAAAGTTGGAATTTAGAGCGACATTGGCGAGAAATGACCGAACAAGCATTATTGGGGCGGATTGAACGAGAAATTGATTTGGTGACTTATGCCCCGAAAGAACGCTTAGACCGTCTATTCCAACGAAGTCCACATCTTTTTCAATTATTCCCACATAAATACATTGCTTCTTATTTGCGGATGACGCCAGAAACGTTGAGTCGGATGTTGCGAAAAATGAAATCTTGATTTGAATCAAGATTTTTCTTTTTGATTCCGTTTATCTTTGCAGGGAATAATGAAATAATCAGCTAGTTTACAAGGCGAATGAATTCGACCTGTACATTTTAAAGCTAAATAATAATGACCAACCAAACGCTTATCACCAATTTAATAAAAGATGTGGAAAACATCATTTTAACTGTGGATAAAGAATTTAATTCGCTAACTATCAATCAATTAAACCAAAAAGAAAATGTTAATAAGTGGAGTATTTTAGAATGTTTAGAGCATTTGAATCGGTATCATGCTTATTATAATGATGCCATAAAGCAAGGTTTGACCATAGCAAAATCCAGTACAGCCGATAAATCTTATAAAAACGGTTGGTTTGGCAAAATGTCTATTGATATGATGTCTCCGGATAATGTCAAAAAACAAAAAACCCTTGCTAAATTTAATCCCGTTGGTAGCAAATTAACTAAGGAAACGATGACAAAATTCTTAGCATATCAGCAAGAATTATTAACGCTTTTAGAAAAGGCAAAAGGCAAAAATATCAACCAACGAAAGGTGCCTGTCGAATTTTTTAAACTGATGAGAATGAAAATTGGAGATGCTTTGGCTTTTGTGGTAACGCATGAACAACGACATATTCTACAGGCGCAAGCAGTCCTACAGAAACTCGCTTGAATTTGCGAAAATTCGCTAAAAATCGTCGTTTCATCCAAATAACTTAATGTTATGCTAACGAATTAATAGTGTGTATTTCTAATTGTCATTTTATAAGGAAAGAATTTACTAAATCTTGGAGATTTAGCAAATCGATTTTTTCAGAGTAGACTCAAATTTTAGGTTTCTTTTTCTTCTTCTTACTAGCTTTTGCCAGCGGATTAAAATCAATACATAATTGCAACCAATAGGCTAAATCCTCCTCACTATCGAACCCTTCTGGGGTAATAAAAACGTAGCCTTTCATCGGGCGGCCCGTAAAATCCATCGGATGACAACCCGTTCGTTCCATTAATTTCTCAGATGCCGTTGCGCCAATTCTAGCCATCAATAAATCTGTTTCTTTCTTTTTGTCATAATGGATGCCACAGCACATTTTGTCATCTACCATAAAACATAAGCCCGCAAACATTTTCTTTTCGGTATAAGTCACGTTTTTCTCTTGAAAAACACGGCGCATTCGGTCTGCTATAAATTCGTCGTAAGCCATTTTTGTTGATTGATTATTGATTAATTTCAGGGAAAGGCGAATGAATTCGTCTGTACAGATAATTTAATCGAGGGTCGATATTTTAAGATTGCATCTTAAAATCAGTATTTAGGTGGTCTTTGACCACTATTTCTACTTAATTTAGAAGGAATCGACTTAGACTAAGTCGGCATAATGCTGTCAAAGACAGCAATAATATTGATTTGAAGTTGCAAACCATAGCCGTCAGGCTAAGAAATTAAAATGGCTATTTTTTTTAAGATATTTAGGTTAAAAACCTAATAAATATTGGTTTGAAGATGAAATCTTCAAACATCGGCACCATCGTAAATAACTGATTATCAGCATCATTTTTCTTAGCCTGACGGCTATGGTTGCAAACTTCAAATATCGAACACCAAAAAAAATATCTGTACCCGTCTAATGAATTCGCCTATACCTTAATTCAAATGATTCGCAATACTAAATTTCTTTTTTAATAAAAATTGCCGTTCGGCCTCATTTCTAACCAATTGCAAAGCGGTATCAATATTGACTAAAGCCTGCTTTATTTCTCCTGTTAACACAAAATATTCCGAATAAGAACCATAGTATAAATACGCTCTTTGTGCTAAGTCTTTCGGGTTGATTTGTTCTAATAATTGAAAGGCGGCTGGATAATCAGTTCGCTGCAATTGTACCATTGCCAAATTTAATAAATTAAATGGGGAAGGTTGTAATTGGTGTAATTGTTCGTACCAATTTAAGATTTTATCCCAATTAGTCGCCGCAAAATTTTTAGCTTTTAAATGTTCTACGGCAATCGCGGCTTCATAATGATAACTCGTAAATACATCCGTTTCAACTGCTTTATTCATGGCCTCATTCCCTAATTGAATCAAAGGAAAATACCATTTTTTACGGTCTTGATGCTTCAAATCTACAATTTCATTGGCTTCATTAACCTTACTATCCAATCGAGCTGCATGAAAACACATTAAGGCAAATAAGGCATAAG
>JAFMDF010000055.1 GCA_017857395.1 Bacteroidota bacterium
TAGTGCTTTTCCTGTTGGAACAACTACCATTACTTATCAAATTGGCGATGGTTGTGCCAATCAAACTTGTAGCTTTACGGTAACCGTTAACGGTGCTGGCGACGCAAATGATTTAACCATTACTTGTCCTGCTGATGTTACTGGTTGCGCAGGTCAATCTATTACGCCTGGTGTCACGGGAACAGCAACCGTCACTGTAGCTAATTCTAATTGTCCGACGACTTTAGGTTATAATGATGTAGTTACCAATAATGGTTGTGGCGCAAAAACGATTAAAAGAGAATGGGTGGTTTATTTTACCAATAACTCAGCTATCAGAAAAACTTGTACCCAAACGATTACTTTAGCTGCACCAACACTTAGCAATTGTCCGACGGATGTGGTTTTAAGTTGTGAAGATGGCAATACTCATAGTTGGAATGCACCGACTGTTAATGGAAATTGTGGCGGAACGCTTACTCAAACGAGTGGTCCTGCAAGTGGCAGTTCTTTTCCTATAGGAACAACGACTATTACTTATCAAATTGGAGATGGTTGTACCAATCAAATTTGTAGCTTTACAGTAACCGTAGTCGATGGTGGTGGTTTGACCACTAACTGTCCAGCCGATGTGGTTTTAGATTGTGTGCCAGAACAGAATGGTGCCATTTATTCATGGGAAACACCAACGGCAAGTAGCTGTTGTAATAGTTGCCCAGAACCAGGAATTGATTTAACGGATTTTGTTTACATGGGCATCTTAAATGGACATCAATATTATTGTTCTAAAGAAAAAGCTGACTGGGCAACTGCGAAAGCAACTTGTGAAAGCCAAGGTGGGCATTTAGCGGTCATCAATAGCGCCGAAGAAAATCAAATGCTAAGTGCCTTTTTGAAAGACCAAAGTGCCTATATCGGTTTAAGTGATATTCAACAAGAAGGTGTTTTTGAATGGTGCAATAATGACCCCGTAACTTATTCTAATTGGTACCCTGGTCAACCTGATAATTATGGCAATAATCAAGATGTTACTCGTTTATTTCCAAATGGTGTATGGGATGATATAGCAGGACATTATAAACTAGAATACATCTTAGAAATACCTTGTTTGAGCATTCAGCAATGTGCAGGCCCAGAAAGTGGTAGTGTCTTTCCTGTAGGGACAACCGAAGTAGCCTATCATATTGAAGATAATTGTGGCAATGAAGAAGTTTGTACGTTTAATGTAACGGTTAATCCTTGCGATAATTTAGTTGATTATTGTGATATAACTGGACAAAACACGACTTATTTCTGGATTCGCCACGTTGTCTTAGGTGCCATAAATAATCCTACTGTAGCAAATGGTGGGTACGGCGACTTTTCTAACTTAAGTACAAATGTACAAGCAGGGTCAGAACAGACAATCATACTTTCTCCAGGTTTTGCTCGGAATAAATACTACTTGAATTGGAGAGTTTGGATTGATTATAATCGAGATGGTGATTTTAATGATGCCAATGAAGAATTATTTACTATTCGAGATTATAATATTCTGAAAATCAAATTTAGAGTACCGCAGCAATGTGCAATTGGACAAACCAGAATGCGCGTGTCCATGAAATATGGTAATCCTGCCAATCATTGCCAAGATTTCACTTATGGAGAGGTAGAAGATTATACTATTAATTTAACACCCGCAACAAATGGGTTAAGCGCAATTACTGGCACTAGTCGCTCAACAAATGAGGTGGAAGTAGAAGTGATTCCTCATGAATCTACTGCACCACTTAGCAACTTATTGCCAACAGAGACGCCTTCTTTAACGGTATTTCCTAATCCTGTTGCAACTAATTTACAGGTACAATTAACGGATTATCAACAATTGGATGGTGTGTTGAAAATTTATAATCACTTAGGACAAACAGTACATCAAGAACTATTGTCAAGAGATAATAAACAGCAAGTCTCTATAGCAGTTAATCATTTGCCTGATGGCATGTATTTGTTAAGTGTAGAATCAGATGATGCGGCACCGATTGTGCGGAAGTTTAACAAGCATTAATTATAATACGATTTATAGTAATTATAGGGCGGCTATTTCTGATAGCCGCCTTTTTTTGTTTACTTCTAAAAACTGGTAGCAAAGCCTTCAGGCTTTCCCGTCCCCGACCTTTAGGTCGGTTTCAGCATAAAAATTTTCACTACCAATTAACGTCCCTTTTTAATAATTTTCTTCGTAAATATCCGACCTTCCAAAGCTACTTTCAAAAAATAAACACCATTGGGTAAAAATCGAATATCAAGTCGGTTTAGATGAATCGGTACTGCTATCTTATGCCCTAATAAATCATAGATAATAGCAGAAGAAATTGATTTAGCAGGAGTTACTTTTATTTGTAGCCAATCTGTTGTAGGATTAGGAAAAAGCTGAAGGTCTATATCCGTAGCTATTTCTACAGTTGGTACAATTCTGTCAATAACATCACAAATCAATTTATCGGGATTATAATTGATAAAACTATCGGAGAAGCAACGGAGGCTAACCCAAGGAAAATCTATTGCACATAAGAAATCATACTTAGGATTTCGATTTAACAAACTTCCGATTCTTCAATAAAAATAAGGGAACTAAAATTAGGACTAATCTCGTTTTCCTATTTTAATCGTTTTGAGGTGATTTTTTTTTAAGGTAACCAAACATTTTGTTAACCTACTGCCTTTTTTTATTTTTGACGTACAACTGCTAAAACAGCATCATGCAAATAAAAAACCTAAGCAATACCAATTCCCAATCCATAGTTGATTGTTTCAACGAAGCATTCGCCAATTATTTTGTACCCATTCATGCTTCGGCAGAATACCTAACCTTAAGATGGAAAGGTGCAAGAATTGACCCCGCATTATCTTTTGGTGTATTTGATAAAGATAAAATAGTTGCCTTTATGTTTATCGGCGTCGATGAACATTACGGTAAATTAACAGCCCATAATGATGGAACAGGCGTCATTCCTGCCTATCGAGGCAATCGCTTAGTAGATAAAATGTATGACCTAGCGATACCGCAATTTAAAGCCAAAAGTATTGAACAATGCAGTTTAGAAGTAATCCAAGAAAATACCCGAGCGATTAACGTCTATGAAAGAATCGGGTTTAAAAAACTAAGAGAGATTAATTGTTATGGTGGAGAGATTATTCGTACAAACGCCCCTACTCCACCCAATTTAGTTATCCAACAAATCAATCAACCCAATTGGAAACGCTACCAAACTTGCTTCGATTTTGTGCCGTGTTGGAATAATTCTTTAAACTGGGTTAAAGCAATTCAGGATACCTATGAGGTGATAGAAATATACGATAATCAGCAATTTGCTGGATTTGGCGCAGTTGACAAATCAGGGTCTTTGCCTATTTTTGGGATTGTTCCTGCCTTTAGGCAAAAAGGCTATGGCAGGATTTTATTGGACTATATGGCCGCAACTCGACCTAAATTAAGAACGAATAATGTGGATGATTCTGCAACCGCTACTTTACAATTTTTAGAAAAAATGGGGATGCAAAATTCTATTAATCAGTATGAAATGTTGTTCAATCTAACGTAAATTGCTCCGAAAATGCTGCAATATGCACGTATCTGATACGTTGGTAGAAATTGGACGCATATCTTTTATGATTTACATATCAGACAGCCTTGAAGGTGTCAGATAGGTAATAATTGCTAATTCGCCTCTGCAATAATCTTTAACCCATTCATCGTCAATTCCACATCAATCTCCTCGAATTGGTCTTTCAATGGATGCAAAATAGAGGAAAGTCCACCCGTAGCAACGGCAATATACTGCGCCCCTACTTCCTTCCGAATCTCTGCTAACATGTGTGTAACCAACCCTACATAACCAACTAAAATGCCACTTTGAATCGCATGAATCGTATTTTTACCTACAGGTAGTGCTGGTAAGTCTAATGGGACTTCTGGCAATTGTGCGGTCTTGGAAAATAAAGCAGCAATCGCTGTTTTAAGGCCTGGTGCAATAGCCACCCCTAATATTTCTCCTTTTTTAGAGACGGTTGTAAAAGTCAAAGCCGTTCCAAAATCGACAATAATACAATCCTTTTTATAAATGGCATTGGCAGCTACTGCATTGGCGACTAAATCTGACCCAATTTCATTTGGGTTGTCAATTTTAAGCGAAATAAAAGGGTAAATCGTAGGACCAACGACAACTATTGGGGCAGGAAACAGTTCTGGTAAAATTTCTTTAAAAACAGGTGTTAGAGAAGGTACTACGCTGCTTAATACCATTTTCTCCACTTCCTCAATATCAATATCATGTTCTAATAAATCATTCTTGATTTTCATCGTGTAAAAAAAAGGGGATTCATCTCGAATGGTCGGATAGCGCCAAAAATGTATCCAATCATTATTTTGATTAATGGCTAAAGAAACGTTGGAATTACCGATGTCGATGGCTACTAGCATAGTTATTAATGATGAGTTATTAGTGATGAGTGATGAATTTAACGCACCCCCTCATTTAGTAGATTCAAAATTAAGCATTTCCCAACTTTGTTGACAAAAAATAAACTAATCTCTTCTAAACTCCTTAGTCGATTCAATTGTTATTATCTTTGCGTATCATTTTTCATTATTCTATATATAGCAACTAACATTGATTGATAATAATAAAATAGTAGCAGCCTTACGAAAAGTCATGGACCCAAATACGGGGCAGGATATTATTCAGGCACGCATGATACAAGACCTAAAAGTAGCTGATGATAATGTCAGTTTTACTTTGGTTTTGCCGACTTTAAATAGTCCCAACAAATCAGATTTAAACTTTGCTTGTCAGCGAGTGATTCAAGACATTTACCCAAATGTGAATGTGGATGTGCACATGAAAGCCAATACGGCACAATCGCAGCAAAGTACGAGTCCGATTACGCAGGTAAAAAATATCATTGCGGTTGCTTCTGGAAAAGGTGGTGTAGGAAAATCAACGGTAGCAGTCAATTTGGCTTTGGGCTTAAAAAAATTGGGCGCTAAAGTTGGCTTGATTGATGCAGATTTATATGGCCCTTCTATTCCAACGATGTTGGGTTTGCAAGGGCAAAGACCAAAAGTAAAGGATGTGTATGGTAAGCCAAAGATTACGCCTTTGGAAGCTTATGGGATGCCTGTTATGTCTATCGGTTTTATCATTGAACCAGAACAAGCAGTCGTATTAAGAGGCCCAAGATTAGGCGGCATTATCAAACAATTTTTTAATGATACCTTATGGCCAGCCTTGGATTTTTTAATTGTTGATTTACCTCCTGGTACAGGGGATATTCAATTGACTTTGGTGCAAACCGTGCCCGTTACTGGTTCGGTTATCGTGACAACCCCACAAGAAGTGGCGATTGCAGATGCTATCAAGGCGGTGAGCATGTTCCAATTACCATCAGTTAATGTGCCAATTTTAGGGGTCGTAGAAAATATGTCTTGGTTTACACCAAAAGAACTTCCTAATAATAAATATCATATCTTTGGAGAAGGCGGTGGTAAAAAACTAGCCAAAATGAGTAAGACTGTCCTACTAGGGCAAGTGCCATTAGTTCAAGGGATTCGAGAAGCAGGAGACAATGGTAAACCAGCCTTATTACACGACGATGCTTTATTAAGTGCCCCTTTTATGAAAGTAGCAGAAAATACCCTTCGACAGGTAGGGATTAGAAATGAGACGTTAGGACCAACAAAGATTATACAAGTGAAAGGATAACAGTAGCTTAGGCATCTTGCCTGAGTAACAATAATAATCTAATAATTAATCAACTAATAATCAACTCATGTTAGCGGTAGAAAAAGAAGCCTTAATCAAAAGAGTAGATATTGCCCTAGATGATATTCGCCCGCACTTAGCGGTAGACGGTGGCAATATTGAGATTGTGGATATTACGGACGAAATGGTCTTGCAAATCAATTGGCTAGGCAATTGTTCCAGTTGTTCTATGTCAGCAATGACGATGCGAGCAGGAGTTGAGCAGACTTTACAAGGAAAAGTGCCAGAGATTAAGGGGGTTGAAGCAATGAATGGAATTGTGGTATAATTTTCAATTTTCAATTTTCAATTTTCAATTTTCAATTTCCTACGGGGAGTTAAAAGTGATAATTGAGTTTAATTTTTATCCAATAAAGTGTCTGCTAAAAAACATACTAATTCTGCCTATATTAGCCATGTTCATCTAAAAGGCTACAAATCTATTATTGATACGGAAGTGGAACTGCATCCTGGGCTGAATATTATTATTGGGCCTAATGGGAGTGGGAAGACTAATTTTTTGGAGTTTTTACATAAGATTTCTTCAGCACAACCTAATAAGATTGAATCTGAATTTGAGGTTAAATTAAAATTTTACTTTAAAAATAAAAATAACGAATATACTTATTCTGTAAAGAAAGAATTAGAAGTTAATGATAAGACTAAAAAGATAGAAAAAAAACTAAAAGAAAAGTTAGTCGGAGGAGAGCAAGATATTGATAGTGAACGTGAACCAGATAAATCGGTTAATTTTTTTCCTATTCCCAATGGTTTTCCTGATTGGAAAGATTTAGATTCTATAATTATTAGATTTGGATTGCCTATCAAAATGCAAAACTTATCTCAATCTCTTAGCTTTACTGTGAGGGTATTGAATATAGGAGGGGATACTAATTTCACTTATACAAGTTATGAATTTAGCCCTAAAATAACTTCAGGTATTGAAAAAATTTTAAAAGATATATCTTCTTCAATAGTCTATAAAAAAAATGATATATCTATCAATTCTGACCTTTCTTTTGATGAAGTAAAAAGAAATTTAAAAAAGTTTACACCTATTAAGTCTGTTAGAATAATGCCCAAACTAGATTTAGCTAAGGTGAACTCATATTACAGAGCAGATTACGTAAATTTTGAATTTTCAGTAGAAAACAATTGGCTAAAATGGAATCAACTATCAGATGGCACAAAAAGATTATTTTATATAATATCAGAAGTTACATTAAATGACGGACTTTGTCTTATAGAAGAACCAGAAATAGGCGTCCATCCCAATCAATACGATAAAATTCTTAATTTCCTAAAAGAACAAGCAGAAGAGAAGCAAATTATCATAACGACTCATTCACCTAGAACATTAGATATTTTGGAAGATGAGGAGTTAGATAGAATTATCCTAACTCGTTACGATAGAGAATTGGGAACCAAAATGCGCCACTTAAACGAAGCAGAAATTAAGCACGCTAAAAATAAAGAAGATGGTCTATTCTTGAGTGATTTATGGACATGGACAAGCTTTTTTGATGAAGAAGAAACGGTGATATGAAGCGAATTGGCATAGTGAGTGAAAACTATAATAATGATTCAATAGCCGTTGGTAGGTTGTTGAAAAAGAAGTATAGCGACCAAGCTGTTTTTGTTCCTCTTTTAAAATCAATTTCTGGTAAAGGTTTGGACGAAATACGAAAGGTTGTAAAAATTTTAAAGGACGAGATAAAGCAGAAAAAAATTGACTTATTAATTTTAGTACGAGATTTAGATGGCTTAACATCAGAAAAGAAGAAAATAAATACTATTGAAAGTTGGGCAGAAAAAATACAAAAACAACTAGTGATAAACCCACAATTATTCATCGTTATTTTTGAATTAGAAGCATTCATCCTTGCAGATATAGAAACCTTTAATAAAATTTATAAGCTTAAATATCAATTAAAAACTTCTCCTAAATTCCAATCCGAGCCCAAAGAATTGCTTAAGCAAATCACGCGAAAATCTAAAAGAAAATATAAAGAATCGGATGCCCCCGAAATCTTCCAACAACTCAACTTCCAAAAAATATATCAAAATCACAAAGGCCAAAACAGTTTCCAATCCTTCATAAAAGAACTAGAAAATACTTTAAACTAATATGACCAGAGCCGAACTCTACCAACAAATCCAACTAAAAAAATCTTTCCTATGCGTCGGTTTAGACGCAGATATTAAACGTATTCCTAAGCATCTATTGGATACAAAAGACCCCATCTTTGAATTCAATAAACAAATCATTGATGCCACTAAAGATTTGTGTGTTGCCTATAAACCTAACATCGCTTTTTATGAAGCCTTAGGCGCAACAGGTTGGGAATCGCTTGCCAAAACATTGGACTATATTCCAAAAGAGCATTTTACGATTGCAGATGCCAAGCGTGGAGATATTGGGAATACTTCTAGTTTATATGCTAGAGCATTCTTTGAAACCATGGATTTTGATTCGGTAACGGTAGCGCCTTATATGGGGGAAGATTCAGTTAAGCCATTTTTAGAATTCAAAGATAAATGGGTGATTTTATTGGCGTTGACTTCTAATAAAGGCAGCAATGATTTTCAATTTACCCCACAAGAAGGCGGCATGCCACTATACGAAAAAGTGATGCGTAAAGCGATGACTTGGGGGAATCCAGAAAATCTAATGTTTGTAGTTGGTGCGACCCATCCAGAAAAATTCACCGAAATTCGAGCGATTGCACCAGATAATTTTTTATTGGTTCCAGGCGTAGGCGCACAAGGTGGTGATTTGCAAGGCGTAATGAACTATGGGGCAAATAATATGGGCGGTTTGCTAATAAATTCTTCCAGAGGTATTATATTCGCAGGTGACGGCGAAGATTTTGCAGAGAAATCCAGAGCTGCTGCTATGAAAATGCAACAGGGAATGGCTGTGAAATTTACGTAATTCAGTTGTCGGTTGTCGGTTCTCAGTTATCTGTTGTCCGTTTACTAAACTGACAACTCACAACCGATAACTGTAAAACTGCTTTAATATGCCACAAGACTACGAACAAATCACCGAATATCAAGACAAAGACTTTCCCGATTTATTCAGAGAAATGCCTACTTTAGGTTCGCAATTGGAATGCCCAAATTGTGAATCAGAAATCTTTTCAGATGACATCAATATTGACCGTGCAATCGCTAAATGTCATAATTGCCACCATGTTTTTCCTTTCGAAGAAAAGATAAAAGACAAACGAAAAGCAAGGCGGCGAAAAGAAGTCTTTCAGCCAGAAGGCATCGAAATGTTCCGCCTACGGAGTGAATTGAATATTGACTATAAATGGCGGAATACGCAGTCTTCTAATTACTTTATGCTCTTCTTTACCTTGGTTTGGAATGCCATGATTTTGCCTTTTGCTTTTTCCGCAGTCATGAATGGAGAAATTGCCGCTTTACTAGGAATGAGTATACATATTGGTGTAGGCGTATGGCTGTTATTGAGTCAATTTAGCAAGTTTATCAACTCGACTTTTATTACGGTAGATGAACATTATTTAACAATTGACCACCGCCCAATTAGTAGTCCTTGGTTTCCCAATCGAAAAATACCTGTCAACGATATAGCTCAAGTTTTTGTCAAAAAGAAAAATACAGGTTCTGTTAATGGCATACCTACTTTTGGCTATTCTGTCATAGCGATTGAAAAGAAATGGAAACGAGAAATCCCATTAATTGAAGGCATGAAAAATCCAGATAAAGCTTTGTTTATTGAGCAGGAAATTGAATACTTTTTGGGAATAGAGGATAGAAAAGTAGCGGGGGAAATAAGGATTTAGTTGTGATATAAAAATAAAATGTACAAATTTTCATCCGTGGAGGCTATCCGTGGGAAATTAAGCTAATCTTGGTTTTCCACGGATAGCCTCCACGGATGATTTTTATACTCTAGAGATAATGATGGTTTCGGGAATTTTATGCTGCACTAACTAGATTATCAAATAGTTTTTTGTACCTTGTTCAACAATAGAAATCTTCTATTGAAAAATCACTAATATAACCTTCCTTTTAAGAGTATCGACCGCCTGTTCTAATACTGTAAAATAAGTATCATGAAAAAGTTATTCCCTCTTTTGCTGCTATTGATGGTCGCTTGCCAAGAAGCAACGCCCGATAAAAAGGCGGTATCCACTACCCAAGAATTTAATAATTTTATTGAAAACTTTAATCCCTCTTTAGGTTGGGGAGGACTACCCACTAATAGTGATTTTAGCGCAGAGAGTTTTAGTAAAGCGCATGCTACTGTTGGCAATCAATTAAAAACATTAAATAAGATTGACACTTCCACCTTATCTTTTGATGCGCAAATTGATTGGAAATTTGCACAAAGTATCTTGGTTGGTCGAGATTTGGAACAAGGGGAAATGCAGTTTTGGAAAAAAGACCCACGGCGGTATATGAATTTTAGAAGCATTGCCAATCTCATTGGGCGAGCTGGTGCTGCGGAAGACAAATTGGAAGAGTTGGAAAATCGTTTAAAATTAGTTCCGAAGCAATTAACAAATGGGCAAAAACAACTCGAAGTATATGTTCCTCGTTTTCAAGAATTAGGTTTATTTATGGCAGAAGGTGGTCGGCAATTATTTAAACAGGAAATTCCTGATTTTATTAAAAATGCAGGAAGTGATGCCAAAAAATTAACCGAACATGCGAAGAAAGCAGAATTAGCTTTAGAAACCTTTATTATTTTTTTAAAAACCGACTTACCAAATCTTCCTACTGGCGACTTTGCCATCGGTAAACCGACTTATGAAGCCATGCTGAAAGGAAAATTTCTATTGGCGCATGATGCAGAAAGTCTATGGAATTTTGGTTGGGAAGAATTTAGACAAACTCAATCAGAATTAACCGCATTGGCTAAAACTATTGACCCTAATAAAACTTGGCAGGAGCTAATTATTGACATCAAAAACGACTACCCACACCGAGATAGTATGATTTCGGCGCATCAATATTGGGTGGATAAATCTCGGGATCATATTTTAGAAAATGATTTATTGCCGATTCCTTGGAAGGAAAAAGTGACCGTCGTGCCTCGTGCACAATACTTACGAAAAACGTCTTATTATGGTAATTTTTCTAGGTCAAAAGGTAAAGATGACGCTGGTATTTTTCAATCCAAATGGATGATTAATCCTTTTGAATATCAATGGGATGAAGCCACTAAACAACAATATTTAGTGGAACACGATTGGGGCGTTATTATTGTAACTGCGCCGCATGAAGCATACGGTGGGCATCATGTTCATGGATTATACCAAATGCATAATCCTAGCAAATTACGTCGAGAAAATGGGATTTCCTTATTTAGCGAAGGCTGGGGACTTTATAATGAACAATTGATGCAGGAAACAGGCTTTTTTCCAAATGAACGCATCCATCTTCGACAACTCCAACTACGATTATGGCGAAATGCCCGAGTCATCTACGATGTTGGATTACATACGAAACGCCTGACTTATGAAGAAGCAATTCAATTAATGGTAAAAGAAGTCGGTTTTTTAAGGTGGGCCGCTCAATTAGAAATTGATTCCGCTACTTCTCGACCAGGTTATTTTATTGGTTATTTTCTGGGTATGAAGGAAATTTTAGCGATGCGAGACACCTACAAAGCTAAAATGGGCGACGCCTTTTCTCTAAAAGACTTTCATGTAAAATTAATGGAGGCTGGTAATATGCCAACTTCTTTGATGCGGGAAGTTTTGTTGAAAGATTAATTTTACTGGTAGCGCAGACTTCAGGCTGTTTGGGATATAGGTCTTTAGACCTGACGCATTTCTATTTAAAACCAAAGCAATTGAAGATTATTACATTAATCTAGGATTGCTAACCTAAAGGTCAGCGTCCCGAACAGGATAAATCCTGCACTACCAGTTAACTACATTCTGAGGTTTTCCAGCTAAAAATGCTTGAATATTTGCTGCCACTATCTCAATCAAGCGCCCTCTAGATTCCTTCGTCGCCCAGGCATGATGTGGCGTAATCAAACAGTTCGGTGTTCCTAATAATAAGTGGTCAACGGGTGGCGGTTCTTGCGATAAAACATCTAAACCTGCCCCTGCAATTTGTCCATTTTGTAAAGCCGTTTTTAAATCCATTTCATTGACCAATCCACCTCTTCCTGTATTAATTAAATAGGCGGACTTTTTCATTAATGCCAAATTAGTTTGATTGATGATGCCTGTATTTGCTTCCGTTAAGGGCGCATGTAAACTCAATACATCACTTTCTTGAAACAATGTTTTTAAGTCAACTAACTGCACATGTGAATTAGCAGGTGCTTGATTACTTCGCCTAACTGCTACCACTTTCATCCCAAAAGCCAAAGCTATATTTGCTACTTGTTCGCCAATTTTTCCATAGCCATAAATCCCCATAGTTTTGCCCGATAATTCCATCATTGGACTTTTCCAATAACACCAATCTATCGAATTCGCCCAACCATTTTGTTGAACCGTTTCATTATGCAGCCCTACTCTATTTATCAATTCTAGTAGCAACGCAAAAACGTGTTGGGCGACAGAAGGCGAACTATATCCAACTGCATTGCAAACGGTAATTCCAAAATGATTCGCCGTATCAATGTCAATATTATTATAACCCGTTGCTAAAGTGCAAATGAGTTTTAATTCAGGTAATTGCGCTAATATTTTTTTATTAAGTGACCGTTTATTAACAATGACAATATTCGCATCCTTAGCTCTTTCAATCACTAAATCATCTGCTGTTCTTTTATGAATGGTTAACGCTCCTTGTTCCGCAATGGGGTTCCAACTAAGGTCGCCAGGGTTGGCTACATGGCCGTCTAGAATTACTATTTTGGGCATAAATTTAGATTTTTGACCAAAAATAGTTAACATTGTTCTAATCAAAGCTATGCATAATGAAAACTACACAAAATTTATTAACCATGAGCGAAACGCAGCGATTACATAATGAAGCCATGTCTAAAGCAAATGAGGCTTTTACCGCACAAAAGGCTGGCGACAATATCAAATATTTGGCATTAACAAAAGAAGCTTTTGAAAAGGAAAAAACTGCTGCTTGGCAATTATTTACAAAAACAGAAGCCGAACCTACCCGTTCTGTACTTTTTAGAAGTGCTGCTTGGTTAGCCTTTAATTGTGGTAAAATTAGAGAATCAGAACAATTGATTTCTGCTGCTATTGCTGGTAATCCACCAATTGAAATATTAAAAGAATTAAGAACATTATACAGAGAAGTACTGCAATCTTTAGAACCGACGACGTGATTGAAGTTTTTTAGTACCAAATCTAACTTCGGTAATTCACCTACTTATGCTTCCCTACGTTCCAACCACTTTTCTTTAAATGCTTCTCTGCAAATTCAACTGCTTCTGGTTCTAATTCCGTTCCAAAAGTATCATTCCAACGATTCAAAAAGCCAAAAAGCGCAATCGTTGCACCAAAATCAACTATCTGCTTTTCGGAAAAATGTTTGCGCAATTCTGCAAAATGTTCCTCGGTTACAGCATTCGGGACTTGTCCCGCAGCAAAACCAAATCGTAAAGCAGCACGTTCTGACTCATCAAAAACAGGGCTATTTTCAAAATCCCAAACGGCTTCAATCTTCTCCATAGAGGCGCCGTGATTATGTGCTTCTCCAGCCGTATGTGCTTGACAGTAGCGGCAACCACTTGCATTACTAGAAACGTGTGCCACTAAGTTTTTTAAATACAAAGGCGCTCTATCTTTATCCTTCATGTTTTTGGCAGTCCACCCCAAGTTTTTAAACGCCATTTTGAGTGCTGTAAATGGAGAGATTAATCCAGCTTGTCCAATAATATTGGCAGTCAACATGCCAAAACTTCCTAAAATAGCAGGAATTCGCGCCATCGTTTTAACGGAATTTGGCACAAAGCCCATCCCTTTTTCGGCAGCGTCCATAATTGGTTTTACAATCGCTAACTCTTCTCCTGATAGTGGCTTTATTTTGGACATATTTTGAACGGTTGACGGTACACGGTTCATGGTGTACGGTTGTGATAAATGAGCCTTGAAATTAACGAATTAATAATAGAATCAAAAAAAGTTGCCTTAATTTGTCATAATTTGATTTTATGGAGAACTAATAAGATAGCGACCTTCTCAAAATGGATAAAATTTAATGAATCAAGAACAAACCTTTATAAAAATTCTGGAAGTAAATCAGCAGCGCATTCAAAAGATATGCAGCATGTACACTTCTACGCCAGAAGATTGTAAAGATTTGGTGCAAGAGGTGATTTTGAATATCTGGAAAGCTTATCCATCTTTTGAAGGAAAGTCCGCTATTAATACTTGGATTTATAGAATTACCTTAAATGTCTGCTTGAAAAAGCGATTTTATCGACAAAAAGAACAAACGACGGTTTCTTTAGACAATTTAAAATTTGAACCAACCTCCACTATAGATGCTTCGAATGACGGTCAATTCATTGCCTTAAAAGCATGTATTAGCCAGTTAGGTTTTTCGGATAGAGCCATTATTATCCTTTTTTTAGAGGAATTGGCTTATAAAGAAATCGCCCAAATTATTGGTATCTCAGAAAATTATGTAGCCGTAAAAATTAAGCGAATTAAAGCAAAATTAGGGATTTGTTTAAAAACTAAATTATCATGAATGATGACGAATTAAAAAAAATTTGGCAGACGTCTAATGTTAGAATGCAACAGATTAATATTCACTCTTTAAATTTGAATAATATGAATGAACGAATTAAAAAATTTGAAAAAAACATTACGACTAGAAATAATAAAGAGATAGCTGTAGCAATAGCTTTGATAATTGTATATAGCATCTTTGCTTATATTAAATCGGCGCCTCTAGCAAAAATCGGTGCTATTCTATTACTGTTTTATTGCTTCCATGTTATTTATCAATTTAGAAAAACTGCTGCTAAACAGCCTAGTTTTGATGTTATGGCGAGTTTGAAGGATCAATTAGTAACTTATCAAGCTTATGTATTAGAAGAACAAAAATTATATAAAAATGTACTTTATTGGTATTTACTACCAATGTTACCTGGGTTAATTCTATTCTTAATAGGATCTGGAATTAATTTGATGTCCAGTATTATCTATTTTGGTGTGATCATACCGATTGGCTTTACATTGGTTTATTATTTTAATCAAAAAGCTGTTAAAAAAATGACCAAACCGTTATTGGAGGATATTGCAAAAACTTTAAAATCATTGGAAGAAACTACTAGTTAATCGGTAAAACTGGACGATTGCTATACTTTTACACAGACTAAAATAGCCAATTTGTCCTCTTGCAAAGTAATCGCAAACAAATAAACATTTCCACCATCTTTCACTCCTAATTTCTTTTTGATTTGAGCGACAGCATAAGGAAAATTGCGAGTTGTAATATTCGCTTTTTTATTGTCTAAATAAGGAGCTATTGCTTTTTTATTAAAATTTTCGCCCCCTTTTAGTTTAAAGACACGACCAGGGAAATCTACTACTAATTGCTCAGTAGTATATAAATGTGTATTCGGATGCAATTTATTCAACTTAAAATCAATGGCAATTTCCTTAAATAAACCTGCTTTTAAAATCGCTGCATTGGGTTCGTAAATATAGGTTTGCGGTAAACTATAAGTTAAATTAGAAAGGTCTTTGTCACCGCTTGATTGGTAATTCCATACCGTACCATCTTTTCTTAAATCGACACATTCAAAAGTTGGAGCTTGCCCGACCGTAACTCCTGCTTTTGTTAAAATTAGCAACAACTCTTTTACCTCATTTTGCACCGCTAAAACAATTACCTTTTGTACCGTTCCCAATTGCTGAATGGCTTGCTGAATATCCAACATGGGCGATACTTTAACTAGTACTTTTTCTGTCTTTTGAAATAATAGAGGTTGAATATCTAACAAATTGGGAAAGTACCCTGCCAATCCAATTTTTCGATTGCCTGCATCGTCTCTGCGAGCAGGGTCAAGGTAAATCCAATCAAATTTTTGTTCCGTATTTTCTAAAAAAGGTAAGGAATCACAATTAACCGCAGTAATATTATCAGCGTTTAAAACCGCATAATTATGGGCGACAATGTCAAATAACTCGGTGTTCTTTTCGAGGTAAGTAACCTGTTTAATTCTTTTTGAAAAATGGTAGGTATCCACACCAAAACCGCCTGTCATATCTAATAAAGTAGCTCCCTCAACTAGGTTCGCTTTCCAAATAGCCGTTTTTTCAGAGGAACTTTGTTCTATTGATACTTTGGCAGGATATAAGACTTGGTCGTTATTAAAAAGATAGGGTAATTTGTTTTTGGCTTTTTGCTTGCCGTATAATTGGTTGAGGACAAAGCGATTGTCGTAGCCTTCCACTAGTGTTTTTTTGAAAGCTAGTTGGGCTAGATTTTTATGGTAATTTTTTTGGATGAAGTTTTGGAGCGCAATTGTGTTTTTAGAATTCAACTGAATAGTTTTGGTGACCGCCAAAAAATAAGATAAACAAGTTAATTTTAATGCACCACGGATGAATAAAGTACCACAGATATTAGATATTTAAATTGCTTATCCGTTTCTAAATCGAAATCAACCCGCAACCCGTAACTCGCAACCCGTTGCCTACCCAATCTTCTTAACCCGTTCCTTCAATAACCCAATAATCTCTTCTTTAGAACTATAGGTATCCCCAATATTCACTACATAACCAGCCAAAGTTCCATAAGCCTTCACCATCAATAATGCCCAGATAGCGAAGTAATCAATCCCTTCAAAAACAATAGATTTATGAGCTATGTATTTATCAATATTCTTTTGGAAATCTTTGGGCATATCCGTCCAATGCATGTGTGGTTTTAGATGGTGGCCAATGTGATACCCATCATTAAAACACTTTTTATTATAGACGGTATTGATACAAGTAATACTATTTAAATAGCTATTTTCTGGTTGGCTCGCATCAATAAAAGCATGTTGTGCCCAGTTGCCAGACATCATGGCAAAACGGACGATAACGGTTGGTAAAATAAACACCAAAAGAGTTGCCTGCCAATTAAAATAAAGCATGATTGCCCATACTGCTAGGAAAACTAATTCCCCAACCATTGCTTGCTTCATGAACTTCTTTTTATTGGTATCTCGGTGATACATCACCAATTGGATGACGCCTAAAAAAAGAAAATGAAGGAAATAATGTAAAAAATGCAAGATATTATCTCTTTGGTATTTCATGGTCGAACTTAAATCTGGTTCTAAGTTCGCTTCTGCGTGGTGCATACCAATATGATGGGCAAAATAGGTATCTGGCGATTGCCCCATAAAAGGACATAGCACCCAAGGAATTAAGCGATTGCCCCATTTGTATTCCCTTTTGAAAAGCGGTCGGTGACTTGTATTATGCAGCATTAAAGTAAATGGTCCTGTATAAATTAATAGGCCAACACCATAAGCAACAGCTAGACTCCACCAAAGCGTACTACCTGCTTCAATCGTAAATAACACAATTGCTGTTGTAATGAACAGCAACGACAGTTTTATCATCAAATAGATAAAAGGCAAATCTCGTTCGTCTTTCAAATAGTTCATGAAAAATTGGTCTGAACTACTCCATTCTTTTTTAACAAATACAGGGTCTGCTATGGTACTTAATGTTCGCATAATATTTTTTTAGAGGTCAGAAGTCAGACCATAAATTAAAATTTATTGTCAGAGGTCAGATTTATGCTTGTTAGAATCTGACAGCGTAGCGGTCTGACAACAAAGTGGTCTGACCTCTGACTTCTCATCTTAATGTTTAAAATGCCGAGTTCCAGTCATCACCATCGACATATTATTCGCATCGCAATAAGCAATGCTGTCTTTATCTCTGATTGAACCGCCTGGCTGAATAACGGCAGTAATTCCTTCTTTATGGGCGATTTCTACACAGTCAGGAAAAGGGAAGAAAGCATCGGATGCCATAACTGCCCCTTTCAAATCAAAACCAAACGCTTTTGCCTTTACAATTGCTTGTTTTAAGGCATCTACTCTCGAAGGTTGTCCACAGCCCATTCCAATTAATTGCTTGTTTTTCACTAGTGCAATGCCATTAGATTTAAGGTGTTTGACACTCGTTGAAGCAAATAATAAGTCTTCTATTTCAGAAGCCGTTGGTGCTTTGGTCGTTGCTTGTGTTAAATCAGTTGGCGTTTCTGCTTTTAAATCCATGTCTTGCTCCACTACCCCATTTAACAGACTTCGGAAACTACGTTTATTGACGTAAAAATCTTTAATCTTTAATAAGATTCGCTTTTTCTTTTTTGCTAATAAATCAAAAGCATCAGAATCAAAATCTGGTGCAATTAACACTTCATAAAAAAGTTTGTTTATCTCTTTTGCTGTCTGTAAATCAACGGATTTATTACAAATAAAAATACCACCAAAAGCAGAAACATTATCACAAGCTAAAGCGGCTGTCCAAGCATTATATAAGGTATCGCTAGAGGCTAAACCACAAGTATTGGTATGCTTTAATATCGCAAAAGTGGGTGCTGCATCTTTAAATTCTCGCATGATTTGCACCGCTGCATCAATATCTACCAAGTTATTATACGAAATGGCTTTACCGCCTAATCTTACAAAGATTTCATCAAACTCCCCGAAGAATACGCCTTCTTGGTGTGGGTTTTCGCCATAGCGTAAAATATCAGAACGGTGAATACTGTATTTGAAAGACAAGTCTGCCGTCCCTTCGTTGAAGTAGTTAAAAATAGCTACATCATAATTGGATGATACTTTGAAGGCTCGTCTTGCCAATTCTTTCCGCTCTGCCTCGTCCGTAAAGCCTTGCTTTTGTACCAATAATTCTTGAATCATTCCGTATTCCTCTCTAGAAGGAACAACGACCACATCTTTAAAATTTTTGGCGGCTGCACGAATCAACGAAATACCTCCAATATCAATCTTTTCAATAATCGCAGCTTCATCATCTGTACTAGCCACGGTTTCCTCAAAAGGATATAAATCAACAATCACTAAATCAATTTCTGGAATGTCATATTCCTTTAACTGATTTAAGTGTGACTCCTCTCTTCTCGCCAATAAACCACCAAATACTTTAGGATGTAAGGTTTTGACCCGTCCATCTAAAATAGACGGATAAGAGGTCACACTTTCTACGGAAGTAACGGGTAACCCCAAGCCTTCAATAAATTTTTGCGTGCCACCTGTAGAGTACATTTTTACGCCTAATTTATGGAGTTCTTGTGCTATTGGTGCTAAACCATCTTTGGAAAATACCGAAATAAGTGCAGAGTTGATTTTTTTAACTGCCATGTCGTTTAGTGATGAGTTATGAATGATGAGTTATGAATCTGTGTAAATCGAATGGACTCCATCATTCGGTGCTAAATGTTTTTAATTATTATGGAGGTTAGGGGAGAATGTCTTTATAATCGACAATCATTTTTTAAAAGCGCAAAAGTACGGAGAAAGCGAGGTTTTACAAAATATGAAGGTAAGGACTGTGTAAAAATAGTGGATTGTTTATAGTCAATTGAAAAAATTGATAATAAAGGAGTCATTTGAAAATGGATAAGTACTAGTTCTAATGAATAATAAAGTAAATTATTTTACAGCTACAGGGTCACTTTTAATGAAAATCGTTATTAAAGGGAGAAGAGAAAGATGATTCCTTCAAATGTATCTATTTCTGACAAAAGCATCTAAACTCATTTTTACCTAACTTTAAGCCAAAATTAGAGAAAAATGAGTGATATAAATTTGAATGATGCCATTGTCGAACGCCTTAAAAAAGGAGAGCAATCAGTCATTCGACAATTATACAGATTAGCTTATCCTGAATGTGCTAGTTTTATTAAAAATAATAATGGAACAGGCAATGATGCAGAAGATTTCTTTCAGGAAGCATTGGTCGTTATGTATAAAAATGTCAATAAGCCAGCTTTTGAATTAAAGAGTCATATCAAAACTTATTTGTATGCGATTACGAGAAATCTATGGCTCACAGAATTGCGAAAAAGGTCTAAAAGTGGACTAAAATTAGTGATGGATGATAAGGATACCGATTATGTGCTTTATCAAGAAGATACTTTAGTAGAAAAACAAGAAGCCGAACAAAAGCATGAATTAATCAGCGAGATGCTATTACAAGTAAAAGGAGGATGTAAAGGTATTTTGATTGATTTTTACTATAAAAAATTGTCGCTCAGAGACATCGCTGCTAAATATGATTTCACCGAGCAATATGCAAAAAAAAGACGCTATAAATGTATGGAGGCGTTTAAGAAACAAGTGAGAACGCAGTATGCAGAAATGCAGTAAATCAGTTGGCAATTTTATCTTTGAACTTCTAAACCCTTGTACCTTTAAACCTTTCAATTATGGAAAAAAATTACAATATAGACGATATAGAAAGTTTCCTCAATCAGGAAATGGATGCAGCAGAATTAGCTGCTTTTGAAAAAGAAATGACCAATAATGAAACGTTGAAGACGGAAGTGGATTTCCATGACGATGTGGTAAAAGGTATCAAAAATGCTGGCCCAATGGCATTTAAAGACCTCGTTGCAGGCGTGCATTCTGAAATGAAAGGAGAAGGTTTTTTTGAAGAAAGGGTAACAGATAAGGTCGAAGAACAAACCGCTAAAAAAGAAGCTACTGTCCGAAGTATTTCTATGTTTAGAAAATTAGCAATTGCTGCTTCCTTTGCCTTATTATTAACGGCTGGTTGGTTTATGTTCTCTCAACAAAGTACACCAGAACAGCTTTTTGCAGATAATTTCCAAATCCACCAAGACGTTTTGTCTTTGGAAATAGAAGATAGATTAGCAGAAACTGGTTTTGGAACGAATAAGGAAGCCTTAAATAATTTACAACAAGGAATTAATGAATATACAGCTGGGAATTATCAGCAAGCTATTAATCAATTTTCTACTTTCCAAAGTGCTGCTGGGGAAGATGTTTTAGTTGATTATGCGCATTTTTATAAAGCAATTGCTTTAATAAAAACTAAGGATATATCGAAGGCTCAGGAAATACTTGAAAAACTGGCAATGAAACCATCTTTTCCGTTGATAGATGATGCAAACTGGTATTTGGCATTAATTTATTTGAAACAGGACAATAAACGAGGCGCTACTTTTATACTAAGATCGCTCAGTCTATCAGATACCTATAAAGAACGAGCAACAAATTTATTAGACAATTTTTAAAATAAATCATGCACCAACAATCTCCTAAATATTTCGTCTTTTTGTCATTATTGTTATTGATGTTGACACAAAATATCATTGCCGCACCAGCTACGCCAATGATGAACGAAGTATATGCCCAATTAAAAAAGGCAATTGGTGATACTAAAAGGACTTGGCCGACCTTAGAAATTCGTCCTGGTGCGAGTAGCGTTTTAGCCTATAATAAACGAAAGAATATCATTTTTGTGGATGAAAAAGCCTTGACTGTTTGCCAATCTTTTGGCACAACTCAAAAAGATGCATTTGCCTTTCTATTAGCACATGAAATGACTCATTTTTATCAAGAGCACCATTGGCAAGAAGCAGGTTTTGCTACTAGTTTTTTAAGTAATAAAAACAGCTTTGAAAAACATGTAGTAGATGAAAAAGAAGCAGATTTATTCGGTGCTTTTGTTACGCATTTGGCAGGCTACCAATCTATTAAAATAGTACCTGCAATTTTTGATAAAGTCTATGCTGCTTATGGTTTGACGGAACAATTACAAGATTATCCTAGTTTGCCACAAAGGAAAGAAACTGCCTTGGAAGTTTGCGGAAAAGTTAAGGAATTAATACAAGTTTTTGAAACGGCTAATCATTTGACCGCTATTGGAGAATATACTTCCGCAGCGGCCACTTATGAATATGTCTTGCAATTTGTTAAGTACAAAGAATTGTATAATAATATTGGTGCTAGTTTAGTCGCCGCAGCTGCTTTACAACCTGAATATGGGGATTTGGCGTTTCATTATCCGATTGAATTGGATTTAAATATTCCTTTACGAGAAGGCGCAGCAGCAGAAAAAAGTGATTTGCTAAAAAAAGCGATTGAGTATTTGACGGTTGCTTCTAATATGGATAATCAGCATTATCGAACCTTTATTAATTTGGCTTGTGCCTATACACTTAATAAAGAATATGAGAAAACAGGAGCACTAATCAACCAACTATATTTAATCGTCAAAAAGAAAAAACAGGTTGCGGAGCTTTCTATTATACAAGGTATCATTAATGCGCAATTAGATAAACCAACCGAAGCTATTCGACTTTTTGAAGAAGCAAAAGGCTTAAGTGATGCAGGGAGTATTCAACAATTGGTCGAATATAATAGATTTTTAGTGCAAAATAATGCGCCCAAACCAAATACCTTATCTGCAAAAATAGTACTCCGTCACGAAAGTATTAAAACTGATGGCATTGACTTAACCTATCAAAATGACTTCCCTTTTAAAGAAATTATTATTCAAGATAATTTTTCTTACGAGGAAAAGGTACTAGGTTTATATCCAACAGAAAATGCTCATTTGACACATATCACCACTTCCGATAAAACGATTGCTATTTTAACCACGGCTAATCAGTCAACCACCAAAGGTATCAATATCGGTTCCACTTATCAGCAAATAAAAAAAGCTTATCCTACCAATACGTTCAAAATTATCAACCATTCCAGTGGTTATTACTTAGTCCTGCCTACTTATAAATTACTCTTTAATATGACTGCCCAAAACCAGGTTAGTCAATGGGGCGTTTATGAGGTTTATTAAAAATCCAAGTTAGGTTCTAATTTAATACACTTGCCTGTTTTTCTCCGTGCACTTCTGTGAACACTCTGAGTAACTCTGTGGAATAACTCAGGCATAGCTATTTCACAGAGTTACTCAGAGTGTTCACAGAGGTACACGGAGGTAATACTCGTGGGTATATTTTATAATACAAATTATTTTACCAATTTTAAATGAATCATAAAAGTCTATTAATCAAATATTTAAGTCTGAATAGTCAACCTTTTTCAAAAAAATAAAAAAAACTTTTCCAAAATAGGGTCACCTTTTCCAATAGCTGCGATTAAAGGATGAGAATGCGCAGCATTTGAACCGCAAAGCGGAAGGGCTGCAAATACTTAATCATTATTTAAAAATTTCCTTAAAACTTAAAAAATATACATTATGAGTAACTTAAAATTAAACATCGCAGCAATCATCTTCGCTATCTTCGCTTTAACTTCTTGCCAAAAAGAGACGATGAGTGAATTAAATCCAACAACCGAAACAACGACTCAGCGAAATATTCCTACGGAAGGCATTCACATTTATAATGCAGCGGCAAAAACTTCCGCTACTACTCGAACTAGGAGAAATCAGGCTACTTCTAGAGAAAGAAATTTCACAATGATTTCCGCAGATGCAGGCCCAATTTTTGACGATACTCATGGCGAAGGTAATTTCATTGACAAAACTTGGGGAGCTTGCTTAGCAGATTATGCTTGGGACTTTAAAGGAGAAGATAATGTGTATATTTTTGAAGTAAAAAATCAACCAGAAGCCTTGGTTACCCACCATGTAACGATTAGCGACTTAACTGACGATGTAGATTTATTTGTTTATACGTTGGATGAAAACAGTGTCATCAGAGATTGTAAAGCAATTAGTATGAATGGCGGCACAACCGCAGAATCTGTAGACATGCAAGGTTTAGAAGCAGGTTTTTATATCATTGTGGTCGATGGATGGACAGCAGGGGTGACTTCTTCTTACAACATGGAATTTTATACAAGTGCAGTTAGCGCTAATCCACCGAGTGCTTTTGAAATTAATGGCATCAGACGAGTCAATTGTTTTGGCAATGTAACCGCAGAAAATTTAGTAGATAATTTATGGAAGATTACAACATATGGAAATGGTTATGTGACAATAGATACTTATGTAGAGTTGGGCAGAGATGAATGGTCTATTTATTTGGAAGGAACTAATCAAGAAACTACGGCACAAATTGATTTTTACCAAAATTTATTAACGGTTAATTACGGTAATACAGGCGGTATTTCGGCAACAGAAATTTTAGACTACCAATATGTAACGGATTTTATCAGTAGCATTTTATTTGGTAACGAGCAAGTTAATCTTACAAAAATTAATGATACAGATTGGTTATATGATTCAGGTATCCCACACTTTGGTACTATTTTATTAAAAGAAATAAACAAAGATGGAACAACGATTGAATTAGCGATTCCTGAATTTGGAGCGAATACAATGGGCTTAGAAAAGATGACGTTAAATCTTGCGAAAAAAGAAGCGACTATGACGTTTGAAGGTGGTGGCGAAGGATTGAATATTATCTCTGAAGTACAATATTATCAACTTAGTAACGGATAAAATAACCTAAAGAATTGGGATTTGATTTCCTCACAGATTTAAGAATCCCATGGATAATAAATGTTTAAATCATCCAAAAAATTAAAACCAAAGTAGGGAGACATGAAAATGTCTCCCTTTTACTTTGAGTATTGAATCAATGGTCTGGAAATCTAAATTCACTTGATTTTTAAAGTTTTTGTATCCTAAAAGTATTAACTTGCAAGTAAATTGCAATCCGCCCTCCCTACTTTGTAGTACTAATAGCATACAACAAAATAAGCGCTCCAAACAAACACAATTATGAGAAAAGCAATTCTATTTCTTACCTCTTTCTTTTTTACACTTTCTACTCTTTTTGGAGCAGTAATATATGTTGATAAAAATGCAACAAGTGGTAATAATAATGGCACTTCTTGGCAACATGCCTTTACGGATTTAGGAGTTGCTATTAACTCGGCTACTGTTGGAGATGATATTCGGATTACGGTAGGCATCTATGCTTATAACAACCTAAGTTATACCATCAATAAAAATATAACAATGACGGGTGGTTTTGATGGTTTTGAAACAGGCAGTACGCCTAATAATCCTATCGAAAACTTGGATGTAAACGACCCTAATTCCTCTACTATGATAAATGGAGGAGGAAATCAGGCTTTTTTGACGATTGATGGTACAACTGCGAATGGAAGTATTACCAATTCAACCATCATTCAAAATATTAATTTTCAAAGTAATGGTTCTAAAGATTATGGTATAAAAATAGAAGGGGCGAACACTAACCAATCTGCTTCGCCGACTATTAAAGATTGTCGATTCTCTTCTTTTCGACAAGCCGCTATCTCTGTGAACGGCGTAAACGGGAATGTTTACCCAACTATAGAAAATTGTGATTTTAGCTATAATGGATATAATTCAGTTGCCACTTTTACCGACTCAGGTAGTGCCCTCTTCATTGATGCAACTAATAGCAATAGTTCGATTACCATACGGGATTCTAAATTTAATAATAATAAAGTTAAAGAGAGCGGTGGCGCTATTTATAGCAAGGGTTGTGATTATTTGTATCTACTTGATTGTAATTTTGCTAATAATGAAGTAGATAATGGAAGTGGTGGCGCTTTATGGGTTTTTGATTGTCTTTTTTTGGGCATAACTAATACAAATTTCACAGAAAACAAGGCAGGGAATACTGGAGGAGCAATGTATTTACAAGGGGCTGACCTAACAGCAAGTGCTACCATTTCAGACTGCATTTTCTCTCAAAATACAGCCACTAATTTTGGTGGCGTTTTCTATAATTTTTATGTCAATACAACTATCAATAGATGCAAATTCTATGATAATACGGCCCCTTCTGGAGGAGGTGCTTTTCTTCAAGCCAATGCAGGCGGTACAATTCAAAATTGTGTTTTTAAAGGTAATAATGGGGGCAATAATGGCAATGCTACTTACAGTTTTTATAATGAATCGGATGTCATTTCTCAACCTTTTACTTTAGGTTTTCAAAATTGTAGTTTTAGTGAGAATAAGAATACTAATAATGTTGGTAATGCTTGTTATCTTAACCACACAGGAACAGGGTCAAGTAATACCTTTGATAATTGTATTTTGTGGGATAATGGCAGTAGTGAAATTCTTCCTACTGGTAATGCCACCGCTACTTTAAATTATTCCATTTTAGATGATAGTAATATCAATGGAACGGTTCAATTGCCTACCAATGTATCGGGTAGTAATAATTTGGATAGTGACCCTTTATTTACCAATGATAGTTTGGTCATTGATTGTATGTCTCCTGCGGTAGATAGAGGAAACACATCTGTCAGCGTTGGGGCAATGGATATTGCAGGAAATAATAGAAAAGCATCCCCTTTTTTAGTAAGTAATTATATAGATATAGGTGCTTTCGAAGTACAAACGATTACTGGTGGAGTTGATTTTGATTTTGATGGTTTAGCTAATGATTGTGATAATTGTGAAAACAAGCCCAATCCTGCTATTAATTTCGATGGCACAGATGATTATATGAATGCCGTAATTGATGAATTTGGAACAGGCAATCAAGTCCACACTATTGAAGCTTGGGTCTATATTGATGAATTACCTAATTTTCGGTCTTGGCCTTTGCATCTTGGACAATATGACTTTGCTAGTCATCATTGGTTAATAGAAGCAGATGGAGATTTTGTGGTTGGCAAATTCTCAGGAGCGCAATTGATTTTTTCCGTTCCCGTCCAAGAATGGACACATATTGCGACCGTCTTTGATGGCGCTAACTTATGGGTTTATAAGAACGGTGTAGCTCAAGGCCAAACGGCAGTTAATTTCAATTTTACCAATAAAGAATTACATTTAGGTAAAAAAAGAGTGTCCGAAAATGATTTTAATGGTAGTATTGATGAAGTCCGAATATGGAATGTGGCTCGAACTACTCAACAACTTGCTGCAAATAGTTATCGAGAACTGCGAGGCAACGAAGCTGGCTTAATCGCTTATTACGATTTCAATGAAGGGATGCCCAACGAAAATAATGCAAATCTAAATACCATTCCAGATATGTCGGGCAACGGCAATACAGGAACATTAAATAACTTCGCCAAAACTGGAACAAGTTCCAATTGGGTGATTGGCGCACCTGTTATACACCGAGATTTAGATGGTAATGGTTATGGTGATATTTGTGAATGTGACCCCATGACCGCAGGCACGCCTTGCGATGATTTGGATGCTAATACGTATAATGATGTATTAGATGCAGCTTGTCATTGTGCAGGTATACCCTTTTCGGAAGGCTGTGTTTCTGGAGATACGGAACAATTTGGTGTGGAAGGAAGCTTAAATATAAGTTTTACGACCAAAAATGCATTGAGTTGTACGGGTGGGGAATTGACTGCGGAGGCGCATATTACTTATAAGCAGTATTTGATGGATGATTGGTTTGTTTTTGAGGGTTTGGCTTGTAATGAGGATACACCAATTTTGATTAGAAGACCTAAACGATTAAGAGACAACGCAGCCTCTGCAAGAAATAATTATGATTATTGTTTTATGGAAACTTGGGAAATTGAAAATACTACCTGTGTTACTGATATTTTAACCATTTCCGTTTACGTATATCGGGAGGAAGTAATTCATACAAATCTATTAGTCAATCAAAATCCAATTCCTCAAAATCTATATCTAGCTGATAACCAAATCACTTCACAAGGAAGTATTTCAGCAAACGATACGGTACATTTTGTTGCAGGAGTGTCGATTATTTTAAATCCAGGATTTAATGCGGTTAGTGGTTCAACTTTTTCTGCCAAAATAAAAACGACTCCAACCTGTAATAATCAAAGAGTCATTACGGACTTTCCATCTACCAATATTTTAGAAAAAGAGGCTACAACAGCATTACCATTAATGAATATTTATCCTAACCCAGCAAGTACTAATGTAATCATTGACTACCAACTTCCAGCACCTACTAAAATAAATCTTTCTCTATACAATTTGGCAGGGCAATTTTTGTCTACTTTAGAAGGTTCTGAATTACAAGAAAGCGGAAATTATAATTTTGAAATAAATATAAATGATTATCCAAAAGGTATTTATTTTATACGTTTGCAAACAGCACAAACTCAAATAATAGAAAAATTAGTCATCCAATAGCTTATGCGGAATTTTTTTAATGGTTTACTAGTATTCTTGTTCCTTCATGGAACGGTCAATGCTCAAATCAATCGCCAATTAAAAAAAATAGACCAACAATTGGCTAACTATGAAATAACACCATGCAGAAAAAATATAGATAAGTTAGCTAACCGAATAAAACCTAGGCATCGTAAATATCATCAATTCTTATATCAACAAGCTCAGTTATTACAATTAGAAGGTAGTTATAAAAAAGCAATTAATACTACAAGAAAAGCTATGCCATTTACCCCTCCAAAAGAGCAAGTCTCGCTGTATATTCTACAAGGCAAATTAGCTATTGACTTAAAATTATTTGAAAAAGCGGATTCTTTCCTAAGGCAGGGGCTAGATTTACATCATTCATTTTCTTCTACGAATATTTTAGAAAAAGCAACCTTGTTTACTCATTTAGGAGAATTAATGGTCGGATTAGAACATTTTTCTACGGCAGATTCTTTGTACCTAATGGCAAGGAAAAATTTAGAAAAAGAAAAATTACAAAAAAGCATATTTTATAATACTACCTTATGTTTAATGGCTGAATCAAAAATAGAACAAGAAGAATTTGATACTGCCCAAACACTCTTGACTCAAGCCACTAGGCAAATAAATCAACTCCTTCCAAAAAATCATCCAGCACAAGCTTTTATTTGGGTACAAAAAGGAAGATTAGCTAGTAAAATAGGAAACTTTGAGAAAGCTGAAAATGCTTTTGAAAACGCATTACTATTTCGGTCAAATGTCTATAACAAACAACATTTATTATACAACAGAACCTTACGAAATTTAGCACTTGCTCTTTATAAACAAGGCAAGTATGCAAAAGCAGAGGATTTCTTATTACAAGTTAAGGAATCAAATGAATTGTCAGAAAATTCATCTACTGAAGCTGCTTATACAAATACTTATCTTGGCGCATTATATCAAAAAACAGGAAAATTAGAGCAAGCTATTGAAGCTTATCAATCCGCCAAAAATATTTTTAAAACGCTAGCTGATACAGGCGAATATAGCAACTGTGTTAATAATCTAGCTGTAATATACCAGCAAATAAATCAACCTAAAAAATCTACAGGACTCTTTGAAGAAAGTAAGCTATTCTTAGAAGAAAAAAACAAAGAAAATTCTCAAATCTATGCCGCCATCCTCATTAACCTAGGCCTCAACTACGTAGATGAAAATCAACCAGAAAAAGCCAAACCCATCTTAGAAAAAGCCAAGGCTTTAGTCTTAAAAATATTTGGACAAGAACATCCTTATTACGCTTCCGTCATTATTAACTTGGCACATTTATATGAAAAAACCAATCAGTTAGAAAAGGCGAGAGATTTTTATTTGGAAACCGAAAGATTGGATAAATTAATTTTGGGAGAAAAGCATCCTTATTTTATGTCAACCCTTTCCAATACGGCTAATATTTATGCACTCTTGGAACAACCCGATACGGCGCTGACCTACTACCAACGATTAATTGAAGGGCAAACCAATTTGATTTATAATTATTATAGCACGTTTGAAGAGGACACTCGATTGAGTTATCTGAAAGAAAGTATGGATTATTTTGAAGAGTTTTATTCTTTTGTCGCTCGGCAAGATACGATTGATGCCAAGGCTTATGTGGACATGCAGAATAGTAGTTTAGCAACTAAAAGTTTGGCCTTAGATTTTAGTGTCGATAATAAAATTCAAATTGATAGCTTGCAAAATCCCGAAGGCGTTGCTTTATTAAAAAAATGGACGGACTTGCGCCAACAATTGAGTCAAGCCTATACCCTATCTGAAAAAGAAAAAGCGCAAGCCAATTTTAATTTAGCTGAAATGGAAGAAGCGGCAATTTTATTAGAAAAGCAATTGGTAAGAGGTAACGAGGCAATGTCTAAGCAATTACATCGACAACAATTGGTTGCTTTTGAAGATATGCAAGCGGTGTTAAAGCCATCCGAAGTGGCTTTAGATTTTATCAAATTTAACTTTTATCAACCTGAGCATAAAACGGATAGCGTTTTTTATGGGGTATTATTAACTAATAAGGCGGCGGAAACCCCACATTTTATTTATCTCGCAGAAGAAAAACAACTCCAAAAAATATTACGAGCTAAAATTCGCTCCAATGGTAGTAATTATGTGGCTAACCCTAAAATTGGCTATGATTTATATCAATTGCTTTGGCAACCTTTAGTGCCTTATTTAACAGGGATTAAAACCATTAAAATATCTCCAACGGGGTTATTACATAAAGTGTCTTTTGCGGCTTTGCCTACAGCTATAAACGGTAGTGCTACTTTGATGAATCAATACCGCTTTGATTATTATGGGAATATGAGAGATTTGGTCAAACAAGCTACAACTAATAACACATCCAATAACAGCATCGCCTTAGTCGGTGGCGCTAATTTTGATTTAGACTCCCTTTCTTTGCAACAACTTTCTGCCTCCTCTACTACTTCTTTAAGGACGACTAATGATGTAAATCTAAGCGTTGATTTAACCAAAACAGATACTAGAAATCAGGGAGTTGATTCCACCCGTTCCGCTGTCCGCTTTAATTATTTGCCCGGGACAGCAAAAGAGGTTAGAAATATTGAGCAGCAATTCCAGCAAGCAAATTGGCAAGTACAAACCTTTGTCAATAATCAGGCTTTAGAGGATAATATTAAGCTATTAAGTGGTTCTCAAGCACCGTCTATTTTGCATCTAGCCACGCATGGTTACTTTTTTGCACCACTCAAAAGACAGCAAAAGAAAACGCTGACTTTAAAAGATAGAATCCGAACTTCCAGTAATCCTTTGATTCGTTCTGGTCTAGTATTCACGGGCGTCAATCATACTTGGAAAGGTGGCGGCCGTATTCCTAATTTAGACGATGGTGTTTTGACCGCTTACGAAATATCTAATCTCCATTTATTTACTACCAACTTAGTTATTTTATCTGCTTGCGAAACAGGGTTAGGAGACATCTATGATACCGAAGGGGTATTTGGTTTGCAAAGAGCGTTCAAAATGGCAGGCGTTCAACAATTAATCACTAGCCTTTGGAAAATTCCTGACCAACAGACCCAAGAATTGATGACGACCTTTTATCAATTTTATTTACAATCTAATAATGCTGCTGACGCTTTATATCAAGCGCAATTGACGATGAGTGAAAAATATCGTCCTTTTTATTGGGCAGGGTTTATTTTGGCGAAATAAATAAGAATTGTTTTTTGAATGATATTATTAATGCGGAATAATCCCAATCGAGCATAATACTGAAACCCCAAAGAATATGGCGTTGATACTTTGCATCAGCGCCTTTTTTAGTTACCAATTGTTATTAGATTTATAACAGAATGTATCTTATTTATTACATTATTAAAGAATAATTATTTAGTTTTGCCTTCCCCTAATACGATGTTAAATGACTCAATATTTTAGTCCTATTTTTTCTATTAACATCCTTTCTACAAATGGTTCCTGAAGGAAAAACTAGCTATTGATTTTCAGTTCAAGAAACGTTTTGTCTCTCCTCAAAAAATCAGCTTACTAAAATTTGTAAATTATTTAAAATTGACCTTTATCAATTATGAATAAAGTAACCGATAATATAGCACAATCTGCTACCTTACCTGCTGACTTTTATTTCGATACTGCTGTTTGGGAACAGACGAAAGAAGCTGTTTTTGCCAAAAGTTGGTTATATATTGGCGATGAACAAGCCATTTTTAATGTAGCTATTAATACTTACCCTTTTTTCTTATTAGAAAAATATATCGAAGAACCATTGGTCCTCACAAAGGAGGAGGAAGCAATACGTTGTTTGTCAAATGTCTGCACGCATAGAGGATTTATTGTAGCGCATCATTCTGGTAAAAACCGAAAGTTGACCTGTGCTTATCATGGTAGACGATTTAATTTAGCAGGCAAATTTGAATTTATGCCTGAATTTAAAGAGGTAGAACGTTTCCCTCGACCTTGTGAACATTTGCATCAATTGCCTTTAAATAAATGGGCAAATTTCCTTTTTACAAGTCTTGACCCCAAGATTGATTTTTCAGAAATGGCAATCGAACTAGAAAAGATGGTTGGGTTTCTAAATGTGGAAGATTTTGTATTTGCGCCTGAATACTCCAAGACTTATAATGTGCAATCGCATTGGGCACTTTATGTAGATAATTATTTAGAAGGTTTTCATGTACCTTTTGTCCATCCAACTTTAAATGGGATGTTGGATTATGGTAAATACGATACGATTTGCGATGGTCACATGGTCTTACAAGTAGGCTATTCGGATAAAGGGACTGAAACATTTGATTTCCCTGAAGACCATCCCGATTATGGTAAAAATATTACCGCCTATTATTATTGGTTTTATCCCAATTTCATGCTAAATTTTTATCCTTGGGGCGTGCAGTTAAATATTGTTAAACCAGTAACCCCTAATTTCACCAAAGTAGAATTTTTATACTATATCAAAGACCGAGAAATTTGGGATAGAATGTCAGGCGATGCGGTTGGTGAAAAAACACAGCAGGAAGATGAATGGGTCGTAGAAGGTGTGCAAAAAGGATTAAAATCTCGATTTTATACAGATGGCCGATTTTCTGCTAAACGAGAAACGGGGGTGCATCATTTTCATCGGTTGTTGAAACATTATTTGTCGGTTTAGAAATTGTAAGAGATAAATCACTACTCTACTATCATTAAGGTAGGTCAGTTTAGACGCTCCAATGTTTTGAAAACAATTGCCGTCTAACCATTTGTAGAAAATAAAAGAAAGGCTAGCAGTATCTTTAGACACTACTAGCCTTTAATAAAATTGGTCTATGTTCAAGGAGTATATAAGTAGTTAGTCGTCATCATCTTTATTAAAACCACCATCACTAATCATAATTACTTTTTTCATTAAATGTTCCGTTTCCGTTTGTAAGCTAATATAGAATAGTCCTCCTAACAAGAATTCATCCGTCAATGCTATTTCATGTTTTCCCGCAGGTAATACCTCGTCTTTTAGCAAGGATTTTAACATTCTTCCCGACTGATCAAAGACCCTTAAATTAACCTTTTCTAATGTTGATAAATTCAACACCAAAGTCGTTTGGTATCTAAATGGATTAGGCTGAATTTTGAGACTAATCGTTTCGGCTATTGGAGGCGTAGTTGTTAATTTAAAGTTGGACAACTCCGTTTCTGATGTCTGCATATTAGGGTTAGCACATGGCGCTATTGTATACTCTGAACGGTCAAGTATTTTGATTTTAAATCCAAGATTTATGCTTGCAAAACGTTAGTTTTAACATTGATAATCAAATAGTTATATTTTTGTTAAGATTTTCTTAACAATTCACAAAACTTGACCGTTTCTAGTATAGCAGAAAAAATCCCTCCAGGTTCAACCGTAAATCCAGGTTCTAAATTAATTGTATTACTTGCTTGGAAAGTAACGGTTGTGGTCGAGCCTACTGTTCCATCTGAGGTTATCTTATTATTCGCCTTATAATCATCAGGCGTGATTGGGTTGCCTGATATCTGTAAATCTTCACCATCGCAATTACAAAGTCCACTTTTATCTTCTATGAGTATGCTAGTTACACAAGAACTAGTATTTCCTTTTAAATCAACAACGGTTAGTGTCACCATATTCGGACCAACATTTGAACAATCAAAGGTCGTTTTATCCAAGGACATGGATGCTATTCCACAATTATCAAAAGAACCTTCATCTACATCCGAAGGCAATACATTAACAATGCCGCCATTTAATCCTAAGGACAAACTATTACAAATCACCATAGGGGGAGTGACATCTACTGCACAGTCATCCGCACATTGTTCAAAGGTGACCGCATCTCTTTGTATGCAAGTGCCACAAGTTGCTTCAAAGATATAAGTGCCTGCTTGATTGGTTTGGAAAGTCAAATTATTCGCTCCAGCAATCGGGGTTTCTACCGTATTTACAACTTCATACCATTGATAGGTGCAATTCCCTACTGCATTTTCTACTACGCCTTCTAAGGTAATTGTGTCATTATTACATTGGAAACAAGGCCCCAATGCAGCAACTATCATTGGAGGGTCAATTGGAATAACGGTGGTTTTCAGGAATTCATCACAACAATTATTTTTCACTACTGCATAATAATTTCCACTATAATCATTGTTTGGCAAACTAGCCGTGTAATCGAAAGTTGCTGGGCTACTGGTATAATTGCCTGTATGTATTAATTGACCATCTTTATACCAATCAATGTCGTAATCACAATCACAACTATTGCCCGTACCCGAAGTACAAGGATTGAAATCCACACTCATTCCGACGCCTGTGGTTCTACAAGCATCCAAAGGTACCGCAGTAAATTGAGCAATAGCCAATTCGTCTTTAATATCAATCTTAATAATCGCTGTATCTAGCGTAGTACAAGCCCCATTCTGTTTCGTCACCATAAACCAAGTAGTCGTAAAGAGTCGATTGGTGTTGTATACCGGATTTTGGTTACCTGCTGCTGGAATAGCCGTGAAGTTAGTGCCATCCGTACTTTCATGCCAGAACCACATTGGCGGTTCTCCTACACAAGCTGGATTATATTGAATCGTCGCATCTTGCCCAGGACAGAATGGCATAGCTGTACTAGGATAAATTAAACTTAATTGCCCAACTGCTGCGTTATCATTATCTAACCTAATTGTTGCAGTACAATTGGATGAACCACAAACGCTATTGATAACAGCGGTATAAGTTACGGCATAGGAACAAGCATCTGCTGCGCCCATAAAATCAATGGCAGGCGGTTGATATTTTAAACCGTTTTCGCCTAAGATAGTATCTCCATTCTCATCCTTCCAGATAATCGTATATTCACAATTTTGCCCATTGGTATCTAATTCTATGCATATTGGTGCAGGTATAATTGGTATTCCTGTGTAACAATAAGCGGTATCTTGCATGGAACAAGTAACAGGTTGACAAATTTCGATACTATCGAGATTAGAGGTCAGTTTTGTACAAGGTCCATTTGCCATTATTACTTCTGCATAAATACAAACATCTCCAGTTAAATAACTTGGTAATAATAGTAAATCAGCATAGCCATTATTCACTTGATAAGGTGTTCCACCAAAAGGTGTGGTTGGGCAAGGTGCAGGACTAACGTACCATATAGTCTGTGCAATATTGCTAAAATCAATAGAACCATTAAGCGGTACCAATAACTGGTTATCTTGATGGCATACTTCTTGGCTTTCGACATAAACGGAATCACAACAGGGCGTATTAAAGCCATACCCTAAATCACATTCTGCTATTTGTCCATCTGGACAAATACAACTAAAATTCACCCCTAGATTAATAAAAGTAGGGATTGGTCGAATAGAGCTAATAGTACCGCAAACTTCTGCTGTATCTGGATGAATCCAATTAACCGTTTGGTTATCCACTACCATTCCTGACTGGTTAGAGGTTAAGGTAATTGTACAATTCGTATTTACTGCATCGTTCAATTTTTTAACTTTTATACAAAAGTCATAACTAGTTGCTGAATCTCGACTACAAGCAATTTCTCCAGATACTATAGTCGCACATTCACAATAAACCGTAATCACAAAAATACAAGAATCTATATTTCCATAATTATCCTTAGCGTAACAGGTTACTGGAGTTCCCCCGCATTCAAAAAAGGCGCCTGATTCATAATTACACCAAACTGAATCAATTCCACAACTATCTGTAGCAATTGGTGGGTCAAAAAAGACGTTGATACCTCTATCACATGCTGGAATAGTTTCATTAATATCATTAGGACAAATAATATTCGGTGGCGTTGTATCGTATATTCCAATATCCTGACAGAGTGTATCCTTACAACCCGTATCATCCATAATTGCTAAGCAAATTTCATATACGCCAGTATCGGGTGCTGTCCACATGGTATTCGCTGTATTGGCAATAGTAATGCCGTCAACTAACCATTCATAAGTTAGATTCCCTGAACCAATAGCGGTACTCGTTAGATTTATTTTTAAACAATCCTCCGCTAATATCCAGTCAAAATTCGCCTGACATGAATCCATCTCACAATTAATTTGTAGGGTATCTCGGAAAACCTTTTCAAAACAGATGTCTCCTACAGAATCTCTCTCAAAAACTATCCACGAAATAATATAACTGCCGCTTGTAGCATACGTGTGCATCGGCATGCTTCCATTGGTGAATGGTCCATTCTCAGAAGTTCCATCTCCCCAGAAGATGTCATTTATTTCTGTACATTCTTGCAAATCACCAATGTTAACGGTGACCTTACAAGTGTCAATATCAATATTTACTTGGTTTTCTATTTCCTCGCAGAAAGCATTATAATCAGTACAACATTCTCGAACAGACTTAGTTAACTCCAAGCAAACATCGTCAATACCAGCATAGGAAACATATTCACCATGGTCAATATTCTGGTCATTAATAACCCTTAGAGAGATTCTGTCATAATCATTTTGTGGAGTCCACTCAAAGCAATAGTTGGCCCAGTCTGTATTGGATATTTCTGGAGTTGTGTAAATTTCTTCACAAATGCCGGGACATCCAGCTTCAGGTAGTGCTTGATTACCCGCTCGAACTTGAATTTTTGCCCAATTGGGCGCTTGTGAATTGCTCGCTATATACTTTGCACAGAAACTCAAACGATAGGTATTCCCCGCTTCAATATTCAAATTTCGTTGTTCTGTACATTCTCCGACTAATTCATTTCCCCACATGTACAAATAGCCGAGACTATCACAACCATCATTATTATAGATTTGAGGAGTGCGACAAGTTGGTATCCAAGGACTGCCAGTACCACTCAAATTAGCTGTTGGGTATCCACTAAAACTTCCATTAGCAATTAAGGAATTATTTTCATTACAGCAAGTATCTGGTGGACAAGGTGGTAAAACCAAACAAAGGGTATCTTCATTCATACATCCCCAATCAAATAAAAAGTCAGAGGATACGCCGTATAAGCCTAAGTGTAATTTAACCGTATCTCCTGGTAGAGCTACGCTTGTAAAAAGCGTTAAATCAATGGTATCCATTGCACCCGGAGCTAGTGGGGGATTGAACGTTATGCCAGAAGGGCTAACCGTTACTGATGCGCCTACACCGCTTGGTTGTATACTAATACCTGTAGCAGGATGAACATTTTTGTTTTTTACGACTAAACAATATTCGTAACTTGCACCAAAATTTTGGAAGCAATCAGGGCCTAAAGGAGGCAGTGGATTTCCGCAATCCCAAATTCTAGTAACATTTGTCAATTGAGAAAAAATATCAATTGTACTCAATAATGGGTTACAGACTGGACCAGCAATTGTGCCTTGACAAATCTGTAACGTATCTCCTTCACAATTATAAATAACGGAATAATCTCTGTCAGGAACACTGGAAGATTGAGTGATAATAACGGGTTGACCATTCCAATAGGCTTTATTGACGTACTCTAAATACAATCCAGTACATCCTTGATTAATGGTTGTTTGGATTTGATTTCTTAACCAAGTTTGACAGAAAGGATTGGCGAAACAAAGAGAATCTCTATTACAATCTACTTCTTTTTGGATAATTTCTACAATTTCTACACAGCCTGAATCACAATTTAAAATCGTGTATTCCATAACATCAGAAGTGTCTACACATCCCACTGCACTAGTTAAAATAACCTGATAATCTCCACTTTCAGTAATCGTTAAACAGTTATCCATAGAGGCAGGAATTGGCACACCATCTTTTAACCATTGATAGGCAGCAAAATAATCAGGTAAACAGATAGTATCCTGATTACAGACTTCAAAACAACCTGCTGGAACTACACAAACATCGGGTAATGGATATACATAAGTATTATTACTCGTCGCACTACATCCTGTAATTATATCTGTTGCGGTTACACTAATTGCTCCTTCTAAGGCTGGTTGTAAGGTAATGGTACTTCCAGTCATTCCATTACTCCAACTATAAATTAACCCAGCTACTGGAACTACGGATAAAACGACGACATCTCCTTCACAAGCTGTTGTTGGTACAGATGAAATGACTGGAGGTGCTGGACTATTGTGAACAGTAACTGGAATGGAAATTACTGTAGAACAAGCAGGCGCAGCTGTTTGAGAAATGGTTAATTCAATCGTATGGCTGCCTGCTGGTAACAAAGAATAATTTAATTCATTAATACTTGATAAAGACGAACCACTCCATTTCCAATCGTAATTATAGCCTTCTGTTGCAGTTAGCATTAACGCATCTCCTAGGCAAATTTCTAGATTCCCTGCTATGTCGATACTTGGAAATTCAAATACAGTAATTGGTATATCCGCACTCTTTTCTTTACAATTATTATTATCCTTAACTTCTACATAATAAAAACCAGTGGTCGTCACTAAATAAGTATCGGAAGGCCCGCTTTGTAAACTTAAATTAGTCGTACCATCAAACCATTCATAATTCATCATGCCGCTTGGTGTAGCAGTCAATGTCACGGTTTCGCCTGCACAAACTGCTCCTGAAGGCGATGCGGTTATCGCAATTGGCGTAGGTGTTGGATGAATAATAATGGACTGGCTAAAATTCGTACTACTCTCACATCCATATTCATCTTTGGTCTTTAGGGTTACGGTATAAGTATTTGGTGAAGTATAAGTTCTACATGGATTTTCTAAAGCAGAACTAGCACCATCGCCAAAATCCCATAACCATTCTACTGCTCCACAAGAGTTACTACTGAAAGTTACTTTCTCGCCAACACAAGCTGTTAAGGGTATAGTACCAGCTGGCGTACTCCCAGCCAAATCAATCATTTTTGTAACTGTGTCAGTACAAGTAATATTATTTTTATCAATCGTTGTCACTTCTAAAGTAACAGGTACGGTATTGCCACAATTGCTACAAATATTTTCTATGGGGTGTTCATCTGTACTCGTAAAAGTGCTACTTGTACAATCGTCTGTAAAAGTCCACAGATAGGAAACACTAAGATTTTGTGGATTTAATAAGGTCAGATTCGTAAATTTATAAGCTGCTGGGCCTGCTGAACAACCATCAAATTGCCAATCCCAATCTACGACAATTGGTACGATTAAGGTGTCGCAATATTCTACGATACAACTATCTACCCCATTCACATCTGGTACTTTTCCATTCACACAAACAAAGTAACTACCAACGTTATCATAGGAATGATTTGCGGTAATACCATTTCCAATTTGCCCATCTCCAAATTCCCAAAAAATGCTACTTGAGCTTACATTGGCACTACTCGTACTTGTAAACGCATAACTTGGTCCACAATCAGAGAAGGTGAAGTCTAGGGTATAAGGTTCAGCGTTGCAAGTATCAATGCAATCATCTTGGAAGGTATTGAGTATATTGGATATTTCAGTACATGCTCCTTGCGTAATAACACAGCGATAGAAACAAGGAGTGGCAACCATTGGGATATTTAAAATAGCGCTCATTCCACCACCAATCGGCAACCAAGTACCGCTACAATTTTCTTCCCATTGATATGTATACCCACTACCTACTGCCGCCCCTAAGGATAAGTCAATAGGAATTGGATTCCCCATGGCATCTTCACAAATTCTAAGGGTTGAAAGGGCAAAAATTTCTGCAGTAGGGCCTTCTTTATCAATACAAATAGTGTCAGATAATTCACAACCAGTTGTTGTATCTATTCCTTTAAATAAATAGCAACAACCTCCAATTACGCTATTAAAAGCAGGATTCGTGGTCGCACCTGTCGTAAAGGAAAGACCTGGTTGATCTAGACAAACCAAAGAGGAACTACTATAATTACCTGTTACATTAACCGTTCCCGTTGTACCACTACAAAGACTTGCAGGGCCAGTAATGATAGGTAAGGGTGGTGTAATTATCTGAATCATTATTGAATGGGAAATTGTTCCACCGCAATAATCGGCAGTTAGCGTAGCAGTCCCCATATCATTATTCCAAAGCACATCTATATTGGTTGTTCCTTGTCCAGCAGTGATACTACCTAGTGTCGTCGGGCTAATCGTCCAAATCACTTCTTCTTCTGGTGGTAAGGTGCCAAGCGGTAAAATAGCTGCGGAATAACTTCCTGTAGAATTAATACAAGCATCTACATTGCCATTAATCATTATACTTTGAACAGGTTCAACTATTGTGGTGACGGTATTCGAGATACAATAAGGTTTCTTGGAACTCTGTTGATATAAATCAATTTGATAAATACCGCCTGTTCCCCAAGTAATTAA
>JAFMDF010000318.1 GCA_017857395.1 Bacteroidota bacterium
TAGCCCTGCTTTTCTTAATTTTATTTTTATCCTTTTTTTTAAGCGAACCTAGCGAATTTAGATAAAATTAAAAACATGAGCAATGCGATATATATTATTGGACAAATAGAAGTAAAGGATTATAAAACCTACTTCTCACAATATGCTTTAAAGTTAAAGGAGGTACTTAAAAAGTATCAAGGGGAAGCATTAGCAGGTTCAACTAAAGCAGAGGTTTTAGAAGGGGAAGGTTTTGGTAATTGGATGGTGTTGATAAAATTTCCATCTAGGGCATTGGCAGATGAATGCATGAATTCAGCGGAATATATTCATTTATCGGCTTTGCGAAAGAAGTTATCAACTGGCGGAAATGTCTTTTTAATTCCTGCATAAGGATAAAATTTTTCAAATATATATATATGAAAACCTACTTTAAAATAAGCTTGCTTTTAGTCATAATGCTCGTAGGAAATGCTTGCGAAACAACTAAAATAGCATCAACAAAACAACAAGAACCATCAGTAATAGCAGATATTAAATTCCAAAACATCAATGTCATTGATGCGAAAGATGGTTTGCAAGAGAACATGACGGTTTTGGTAAAAGATAATCGAATTATCAAAGTAGCGAAAGCTGCTGATATGGCGCCAACGGGTGCAAAACAGACTGTTGTGGGAACAGGTAAATATTTAATCCCTGGTCTTTGGGATGCCCATGTTCATCTAGTGTTTACGGAAGGTTTAGAATCTTCTATGTTTCGACTGTTTTTGGCACATGGAATTACGAGTATTCGGGATACTGGTGGACAATTAAAGTTAGTTTTGCCAGAAAGAGAAAAGGCTCGAAAAGACCCACAAAATTCACCTAGAGTGATGGTAGCTGGGCCACTTTTAGATGGTAAACCGACCGTTTATGATGGGAGTACGCCCAATAATCCACACTTAGGTATTGGTGCAGGAACAGTTGCTGAAGCAGAAAAGAATGCAGCTGAAATGATTGAGGCAAAAGTAGATTTACTAAAGGCCTATGAAATGTTGACTCCAGAAGCTTTTAAGGCGATTCTTGCCAAAGGAAAAGCAGCAGGTTTGCCAATTTCTGGGCATGTTCCGCTAAGTATGGATGTAATTGAAGCGTCTGATGCGGGGATGTCTAGTATGGAACACATGCGAAACCTAGAGTTTGCTTGTTCCTCGGATTGGGAAGATTTATTAAAGACTCGTCAAAAAATGCTATTTGATGGACAAGAAGAAATAGGTTCAACTTTACGTCGAAATATTCACAAAGCGCAAAGAGCACATGCAGTGGCGAATCAAGATGCGACTAGAAGAACAGAAGTACTGAAACATTTAGCCGATAATGGAACTTGGCAAATTCCTACTTTCTCCATTATGACTGCTTTTTCTGAACGCTTTATTACTCGAACTGATTGGCAACAATCCTTTACTTATTTACCTTCTAAAATCAGAGATACTTGGACAAAAAATTCTATTGCTTTTGCTAGAAATACACCCGTAGACCCGTCAAGTAAGGATTACGCTAAATGGATGTTTGATATGGTTGGGCACATGCAAGCTGCAGGAGTAGAAATCATGGCAGGAACAGATTGCCCTATATTTTTTCTGACACCAGGGTATAGTTTGCACGAAGAATTGGCATTATTAGTAAAGGCAGGCATGACCCCTTTACAGGCAATTGAAGCAGCAACGACTAAGCCAGCTCAATATTTTGACTTAGATAAAGAATTAGGCTTGATTCAAGAAGGATTTTTTGCGGATTTGGTTGTATTAGATGCCAATCCATTAGAAGATATACGAAATACTATAAAAATAAATGCAGTTATTCGAGATGGGAAGTTGCATAATCGGGAGGCCTTAGATGTTTTATTGACGGCAACGGAATAATCTATTCTACTTTGAAAGCATTTTATAGCACGTAGTATAAAAAATCCCGAATTTTTGAAGGTTCAAAAATTCGGGATTACAATTTTTTTAACTTAAGTACGGTTCTTAACGGGAAAACGATTACTTTACTAGAATTAATTTTTTAGTAAGTCTCGTATTTTCAGTTGTCAATACAACAAAATACATTCCTCCAATTAGGTTATCTCCTGAAAACTCATATTTATGGTTTCCTTTAGACATTGCTTTGTTGGTTTCTAATACCTTAACTAATTGTTGGGTAGCAGAATAAATAGCTAAATGAGCCTTTTGTTCTTCGAATAAGTCGAAGTCAATGGTTGTCGTGTAGCTAAATGGATTTGGATAGACACTTAACGCTTGTTTACTGGCAAAAGGAGTAGTTGATAGGCCATTTCTACTTTCTGCTGTTTCTTCTGGAAAATCTGTTATAGCTTCTGGACAATCCTCAATTATTGCTAAAAAATTGCCTTCCTTGACCACATGGAACCCAGGAGTTAGGGTAATCATATTACCAGCCTTGAAAGTTACAAGACCACCAGCATCAACACGACCTTCTGAAACAATTGCTTCTACTGCATGATAAATGGCAAATGGAATAGGTAATCCATTTGGTGCCAATGTTGTTGGTACTGCTGGGCAGATAACGTCTGTACCTGTACCTGTTAATAAACGACTGCTCCGAGTCGTATTAAAATTAAATACATCGTAAGCTAATAAATCGGAGCTTAAAAAAAAACATAGAAAAAATAGGATTGATAATTGCTTCATAAATGGAATTTAAGATGTGATGAAAATTTTATGTTAAATAATAAATGTAGGCTGAAAATATAGTCTTGATGGTATGAAAAGTGAGAGTGTTTAGATTGAAAGGAATTATTTAATAAAATTCCGTTTTTAAATAATTTTAAAAAGTAGTTAATAAAATCTCATGCAAGGTATAACTTTTTTTTGTAATATCAAATATATATAATATTATATTGTTATACATATTTGATACAAAATGTCTTTTACTAATCGTTTAACAGAGAAATGAAAAGAGATACTTAAGACCATATTCTAAGAAAAGAAAATCCCAAAATTTTGAAGCTTCAAAATTTTGGGATTTTTCTATTTAACTATTTTTTAGTGTAGAGACTAACTATCATTATTGGGTAGTGAATCAATATTTATTTTACTAAAATTAATTTTTTAGTAAGGTTTGTTTCTTCTGTTCTTAAGACTACAAAATACATACCTCCTACTAAATCTTCTCCTGAAAACTCATATTTATAGTTTCCTTTAGACATTGTTTGATTAGACGCTAAAACCTTAATTAATTGCTGCGTAGCAGAATAAATAGCTAAGTGAACCTTTTGTTCTTCAAATAATTGAAAATCAACGGTTGTTGTATAGCTAAATGGATTTGGGTAAACACTTAACTCTTGTTTAGCCGCTAAAGGTGTCGTAAAAGTGTGCTGATTCCTGCTTTCTGCTACATCCTCTGTTGTTGGTGCAACTGACTCTGGACAATCTTCTATTGTTGCAGAAAATTCAGCGCCTTCAACTACATGGAATCCAGGTAATAAGTAAATAACAGTTCCAGCTTTGAATTTTACATTATCACCAGTTTCAACTCGTGCGCTAGAAATAACTACTACTGATGCATGATAAGTGGCACTTTCTATAGGGGATTCATCTAGAAATAATGATGTTTTTGAACAGATGACGTCTGTACCTGTACCTGTTAATAAACGGGTACTCTGAGCTGTATTTAAATTAAATATATCATAGGCTAATGCATTAGAGCATAAGCAGATACATAGAAAAAATAGGAATAATGTTTGTTTCATGAATGGACATTAAGATGTTGTGAAAATTTTATATTAAAATAAGCGGCGTAGGTGGTAAAGGTAATCTTGATGGTACTAAAAATGGAGAGTTTAGATTGAAGAGAATTATTTGATGAAATTTAACTCCCGTTTCAAGAATATTTGTACGAATATATAACCTTTTTCCTTAACTAAAAAGAAATATATTAGAGAACTGTAAATTTTTTGTCATATATTAATTAATTTAAAGCATTTTATTACTCAAAAATTATTTTAATACTACAAAAATTAATAGAGCGTAGTCATTTAATCGACCCTTTGACAATTTTTGCAAAACCAGCTTGGTTTTGCAAAAATTGCCAAAGAACCAGCTAATCATTACTTAAGAGAACAATTCTTCCAATATCTCGCGTTCTATACGAATTACCAAATCAAACAATTGTTGCTGTCCCTCCTTGGGCAATTGGTCAAATAGTAAATCTCCATTTTTAATGATATCCCTTCCAATTTCTAGTCCTCTTATGTCAAGAGACGTATAGACATCCCGACGTTTTTGCATTTTAGCAATTAGGTATTCAACAATTTCAATGATTTTTTTTACTAGCACTCGATTGTGTAAGGTTTCAAATAAATGCTGGCTACTATCAATAAATGCTGCTAAATCTGCTTTGGATAATTGTTTAATAAATCCATTAATAACTTCGATAGAGTAGGGGGGAGATAAGTCCGATAAAATGGCTTGTTGTACTAATTTATGTTCAAACTGAGTAGCGGTTCTAAAAGACTGTAAAGCTTTTAATCCTGCACTTAAAATTTTGGGTAAATGCCGACCATACTTAAAGAGTAGCCGTCCAGAATCCAATAAAATTCGTAATAATTTGGCAGGTTGTTTAATATAATCATCCAAACTTTGAAAAGCTTCGTCTAACTCCATTCTTTTAGCAGGCAGTGGATAAATATAATCCAGAAAATAAACTCTAAAAAGATTAATTCTTGCTTCATTGAAGAAGGCAGGTAAGTCATACTTTTGACGAAGGGTGTCATATTGGTAACGGTCTTCAATAACTTTTCGATAGCCTAGAATGACTTCGTTTAAGATTTCTTTTTGGGTAGATTTTTTGCTCATTATTTAGAAAGAAGGTAAATTTTCTAATAAGGTAAAGGAATATAAGTTTCATCTCCAAGTACTTTAGGAAAATTTTTATTACGCCAATCCTCCTTTGCCTTTTCCAGCAATGCCTTGTTGGAGGCTACAAAATTCCAATGTAGAAGTCGTTCTTCTGGAAATGCTTGTCCACCAAATAATAAAACCCTAGAGTTGGGTTCAATTTGTATAGCGCATTGATTAGCTGTTTTGGAAATTAGCATTTGCCCTTGTTCAATGCAATTATCACCATCTTTCACAGAACCTTTGACTACTACTACAGCTACTTCTCCTTTCAGTTGACCATTGATATTTAATTCATGGGCATCTTCAGCAATAATATCAACCATAAACAAGGGCGAATGAACGGGAACAGGCGCCTTTCTACCAAATCCTTCCCCTGCAACTAAAGTATATTGTGTTTCGCCAACTTTCCAGGTAGGTAAATCTGTTTTATCAAAATGTACAAAACTAGGTTCAATTTCCTCTAATGATTTAGGTAAAGCAATCCAAACTTGGTAACCGTGAATTTTATAAGTGCGACCATCTCGTTGGTGGATAGGTGTTCGTTCAGTATGGGTAACGCCTTTGCCTGCGGTCATAAAATTAACAGAACCAGGGGTGACAATTCTAAAAGCACCTGTACTATCTTTATGTTCCATTTCTCCTTCCAATAAGTAGGTCAACGTGGATAAGCCAATATGGGGATGTTGGTCAACATCCATATAATTATTAGGCCCTACTTCGGATGGGCCCATGTGGTCAATGAATGTAAAAGGACCGACTTGTCGTTTTTTTCGAAAGGGAAGAAGGCGACCGACGAGAAAATTACCAATATCTCGTCCTCGCTCTGCAATAATCATTTTATTATCAGCCATCAGTACTAGATTGTTTCAAATAATTCGTTTAAAGGCTTTCGTACTTTTGGTGAATTTTGAGTCGCATCTTCAGCAGACCGATAACCAATAGGGCAAACGACTACGGAGCTTAAACCTTTTGTTGGTAAACCTAACAGTTCATCATATTTTTCAGGTTCAAATCCTTCCATTGGACAAGCATCAATGTTTAGTTCGCCACAAGCGGCTAATAAATTTCCTAAGGCAATATAGATTTGTCGAGCATTCCAATCTAAAATTTCTGCGGGTGATTTCGCATCAATCTTACTTTTCATAAAATCTCCATAACCTTTTAAAGCAGGTAATGGAATACTTTGGGTACTTGCTTTTAAGGCGACGTATTCGTCTACCATGTCTGAAGTAATTGCGGTATAAGCACAAAAAACCAATACATGGGACGCATCAACCACTTGACTTTGTCCCCAAGAAGCTACTTGCATTTTTGTCCTCAACTCGGTGTTTTCAATATTGAGTACTTTATAAGGTTGTAAACCATAAGAAGTAGCGGTCAATTGAATACATTCCATCAAAGTATGTAAATCCTCGGCACTTATTTTTTTAGTCGCATCAAACTTTTTAGTGGCATATCGCCATTTTAAACTTTGAACAAGCGAGCTACCTTTTACTTCCACTTCAGACATTTTTTCTTAAATTTTATATATAAAAAAGACAAAGTTATGATAAAGTAATTACGAGTTTCTGATTATAGCCAATCAAATAATTCGAATTCTAGTTTGGAATAGCCTAAATTAATTAGTTTTAATCAATTCTAAACTACTTAGACAACTCGTAACCCGTAATTCGTAACTTTTTTTATTTTTACTATCCCTGCATAGGGACATCCATCAATAATACTTTTGCATCACTATTAGCAGTTATCGTAATCATATCCGTATTCCAGACACCAAAACCATCTCTTTTGTTCAAATTTTGTCCTGCTATATTAACAGTACCTTCTAAAACAAAGGCATAAACGCCATTAGCCTTATTTTTAATGGCATAAGTACTTGTAAAATCTTTTTCTAAATTGCCCATCGAAAACCAAGCATTCTGATGTGACCAAACCCCTTCATCGGCTGAATTTGGCGACAAAATCTGGAAGAATTGATTCTTTAGGTTACTATCTTTTAAACTAATTTGGTCATATCGAGGGGTTACATTTTGTTTATTGGGAAACATCCAAATCTGTAAGAATCGAACAACTTTGTCAGTATTTTTATTCTTTTCACTATGAAAAACACCCGTTCCTGCGCTCATTACTTGGACATCTCCCTGCTTGATGACTGTTGCATTTCCCATACTATCTTGGTGTTCCAAATCACCTTCTAAGGGAATTGAAATGATTTCCATGTTATCATGTGGATGCTTTCCAAAACCCCTGCCACCAGTAACGGTATCGTCATTGAGTACTCTTAAAACCCCAAAATTCATCCGTTCTGGATTATAATATCTGGCAAAACTAAAGGTGTGGTGCGTATCTAACCAACCGTGATTAGCGTGTCCTCTCGTTTCCGCTTTATGCAATACCGTTTTCATACCCTTATTATTTTTAGAAGTGATGCCTGCATCTTCAGGCAAATGATTAAACCCTACTTGTTCCATCATGCTGTCATAAGTTGACTTTTTAGGTTGGGCTTTTTCAGCTTTTAATAAGCTATTTCCAGTTGCAACTCCTGCTGCCCCTAGAATGGACTTTTTGATAAAATTTTTTCGATTCATATCATTATTTTGTAGTTTAATGTTTAAACATTGATTATTAAAACGCATTATTTTAGAAATGGTTTAAATTTCACTTTAAAAAGTGAAAGAAGATTGAAATACTACTAAAAATGGTGATGAAAAAATAGCGTTTTATTAGTTTAAGCTGGATATAGTTTTTTATAATCAGCTTAAAGTTGTATTTTTAACTTGTTTAAGCTGGATATAGTTTTTTATAATCAGCTTAAAGTTGTATTTTTAACTTGTTTAAGCTGGATATAAATGGAAGATATTTTTATAGGTAGGGAAGAAGAGATAAGCATTTTAAATAAAGCCTTGTTTTCTAAAGAGGGAGAATTAGTTGCAGTTGTAGGTCGGAGAAGAGTTGGAAAAACCCTTCTGATTAGAAGAACTTATCAATTTCAGCTAAAATTTGAAATGACAGGCATTCAGAATGGTAGCTTGCAAGAACAATTACAACATTTTACGAATCGACTAAATTTTCATGTAAAACCGACTATACCTTTTCAAGTTCCTCCAAATTGGCTAATGGCATTTAATATGTTAATGCTACATTTTGATAGTCAGCCGCTTGATCAAAAAATAGTCTTATTTTTTGACGAATTACCTTGGATTGCAACCAAAAGATCTGGGTTCTTAAAAGCATTTGGTGTATTTTGGAATAGTTGGGCTTCTATGAAAAATGTTGTTGTCGTTATCTGTGGGTCAGCAGCTTCATGGATGATTCAAAAAGTAGTCAGAGATAGGGGTGGTTTACATAATCGAATTACTAGAAGAATACAATTAAGACCTTTTAACCTCAGAGAGACAAAAGCTTATTTTCAAAGCCGTGCTATTAATTTAAACCATTATCAAATTATTCAAATATATATGGCATTGGGCGGCATTCCCCATTATCTAAAGGAAGTAGAGGGAGGACAAACAGCGGCACAAAATATCGACCGTATTTTCTTTTCTAATAATAGTTTTTTGCGGGAAGAATTTGATTTATTGTATCCAGCTTTATTTGATAATCCAGAACAACATACGAAGATCATTCGGTTATTAGCCGAAAAGTGGAAAGGATTAACTAGAAAAGAACTAATAGATACTGGTCGCTTTTCAAATGGTGGTACGTTATCCAAAACAATCGAAGAACTGATACAATCAGGTTTTATTAAGCCTTTCTACACTTTTGGTAAAAAGAAAAAAGGTATTCGATACAGATTAATAGATGAGTACTCTATCTTTTATCTAAAATTTATTGAAAATAAACGATTGGAGGAGAGAGGGATGTGGAAAAAATTCAGTCAAACCCAAACTTACAAAATTTGGACAGGTTTTGCTTTTGAGAATATTTGTTTAAAGCATATTTCTCAAATTAAAAGAGCAATGGGAATTGGAGGTATCTATTCTGAAACTTCTACTTATTTAATTAAAGGAAATGAGACTCAAAAAGGTGTTCAAATTGATTTAGTGATTGATAGAAACGACCAAGCGATTAATCTTTTTGAATTAAAATTTTATAATACTGAATTTACAATTTCTAAAGATTACGCAGCTACTTTACGGAAAAAGCGGACTATTTTTAAAAATAATACCCAAACTAAAAAACAATTATTTTGGACGATTCTAACCACTTTTGGATTAGACCATAATGAGCATAGTCTTGGATTGGTTGACCAAGTAATGACTATGGATAAATTATTTGTTCCAGTAACTGAATTTTAATCTTTAATCTATATGGGAATGTCCAAAATGGGAAAGACTTTTTAAAACGACGAATCAATCGCACAGTTGAAGTCAAAAGACCTTGGATGATTTATTTGAAAATCGACCAGATATCTTAATGCTAGGCTTTGATAGACTACTAATAATTATGGGGTAGGAAAAGGCTTGGCAAAAGTAAAAGCGTTTTGAGTAGCTCCTTCTTTTTCCAACATCTTTAATTTTTCGGCAGCTTCAGCTAAAGTTGGAATATGCCCTGCTTCGACCCACCATAGCACATAATGCGGCGTACCTATATGCTGAAACCATTTTTTTCGACTGCGCACAAAATAACTATGCGCCGTATTATAAGTAAAATCTTTAAGAGTTTCAATATCTTCCCAAACGGACATATTAATGATGAACATATCATTCCAAGGAGATGGTTCGTTTGGTTCGCCGACCAATCTCCAAACAAACCCTGGACTTTCATCTGCTAGTTTATTGATAGGGTTAAGAAAATCTACAAATTCTTTCATGATGGGGTCGTTTGGCGCTGCCTTCATGTGAGCGATATTGATTTGCGCTAATTGCTTTTTTGCCATATTTATTTTTAGACAAAGATAGGAATAGGTCGATGCTTTTCCTAGGTAGAATTGGTAGCAGTTTTCAGAAAGGTAAAATTTGTTATTATCTTTGTTCATCTCGCTTAATGCTGGAGATAAAAAAGAACTTATGCAAAAACATACGATATTTGGTGCTGGATTAATTGGCGGGTTTTTAGGTGGCGTTCTTTCTTCCTTAGGATTAGAAACGACCTTAGTATGCCGCCCTTCGATTAAGAAAAAATTGGAGAAAGGTTTACTCTTAACCGATTATTTAGGCAATAAGGCAACTGCTAAACAGCTTCATTTGGTCAATAATGATCCCTTAGTTGTTGAAACCTTTGAGAATCAACCTTGCGACTTTTTGTGGATTACCGTTAAATGTACCGCCATGGAACAGGCTAGTGGTTTGCGCAAGAAGTTAGCGGCAGTTAATATTCTTCAATTTCTTTC